>DASWYM010000351.1:0-3327 GCA_036404975.1 Chitinophagaceae bacterium | reverse complement strand
TCTCCCGGGGGCAGCACATGGTTATACACCAACGCATGGCGGCCATCTTTGAGCGTAACCGCATCTGTACCGGAATTATTATTGGGCAAAGAAGTTTTTGCCAGGGCAGACCAGGTTTTACCACCATTTTCTGACCAGGATTCAAGAATTGCTCTGTTGCGGCTACGTGCCAGAATTTGAAGTTTTCCATTTCCATGATCTAAAACACTCGGCTGAATTGCATCCACGTCTTTCCCGGCATTCACCGGACCTACCTTGCTCCATGTCCTTCCGAAGTCAGGTGTTACCTCAAAATGTATTTGCCAGGAATTTCCCACTTTATTACCCTCTGTACTGGTAGGGCAAATCAAATTTCCGTTACTTAATAGAACAGGCTTATTTTTAACAGGACCGATATATCCTGAAGGCAAAGCTTTGGCCTTTGACCATGTCTTTCCATGGTCGTTAGAAGTGCGCATCCATCCCTTCCACTCTGCCGGGCTGGGACCAATTTTATAGAATAAAAGTAATTTCCCATTAGGTACCTGGTACAAAACTGGATTCCAGGTTGGATAGCGTTTATCCGGCATCACGCCATCAGCCACATTCTTAGGCGTTGTCCACTTTCCATTTACCTGACGGCTTACATAAATACACACATCAGGATTTCGTTCCCTGGTCCCACCAAAAAAGGCAGTCACCAACCCGGCTGGTGTTTCGACGATAGTTGCGGAGTGACACTGTGGAAAAGGTGCCTTCTCATATATAAACTCATCGACGAGAATTCCCTTCTTCCACTTTGCCGCTTGAACGGGCAAGTCCGCTTTATCTGTTTTACTCTGTTGAGCGGCGGCCTTGCTTGCCTTTGCAGCATCTGTGTATGCTTTATATAAAGCTCTCCAATTCCGACCATTGGCATTTAGGTATTGCTCAGACTTTGTTTTATAGATCTCGAAAATGGCCGAGATCTGGTTTATATTCTTGTAATCAATCGCCTGCTCCCGCGCCTGCTTTAAAAAGGAAAGGATTCTTGCCTCCTCTTCTGCAGTAAGATCGGGAACGATGGCTTTATAGCCTGCCATAGTGAACGCTACTTTACCAATAGTGTACATATCCAGGACCTGCTCCACCTGCTCTTCGTTGAGGTCTTTATGCAGCGCAGTCATCAGGTTCTCATGTACCGACCTGGGTATAGCTGAATTGGCAATTAGCTGGCGGTCCAGCTGACTCAGCGGATTACCGGTAGCCGGGTTTATACCAGCCGGCACGGTGGTATAAGGATGATCGTTGTGCCACTCACGCACTGCTCTTAAATGCAGGGCAATGGCCGCTTTTACCCGTTCTTCTTTGGCCACATCATTTAAACCCAGTGAGGATACCCACACTGCTGCTTTCTTTTCCTGCTCGGCATCTGATTTGAACTTTTGCTCAGCATTCATAGCAAATCCACTTACTTTATCTTCCTGGGCCAGCAAGGGATGCGATACTGCCCCCAGGAGAATGGTCAGAGCTATGGTAATAAGTGTATTAGTTCTCTTTTGCATGTACTAGTTGTTTAGCAGATGATTGATTGATATGAAAAGAATAATTACCACTACCCACCTGGAATACGGCACAGTCTTTTTCCAATCCTATAAAGCGCACCGCTTTTGACTCACTTGCCGGCTTGCCTCCTTCCAGTACGTCGCCTGCCGCTTTAACCGGCAGGTATATAAGAGCATTGGTGTTCCCCGGCACGGAAACATCCCACTTCAACTGGTTATTTTCCCTTTTCCAATGGCTCCTGATAATACCGTAGGGTGATTGGTAGGATGCGTTGACATGGTTTAAACCGTCCACAAAGGAAGGTTTCATGATGACCTTTTTAAAGGCCACTTCACTGGTGTCAGACTGAATGCCACCCAGGTTCTCATAAAACCAGATGAGCAGGTCACCCAACAGCATGACATGGTTCTGGGAGTTCATCGCCGGGTTAGCCGTATTGCCATTCCAAAGTTCCCAAATAGTGGTGGCACCATTCTTCACCATATACCCCCAGCTAGGATAAGTAGTGTTGCTGGCCAAACGGTAGGCAATATCGGCACGGTCGTGCCGGGTAAGCCAGCGCATGAGCCATTGGGTGCCCACCACCCCGGTGCTTATGTGTCCATTGTTTTGTACCAGGATCTTGTCGGTAATACTTTTGAATACCTTTTCCTCATCCCCTTCGGGAACCATGTTAAAAGCCAGGGGCAGAAGATTAGCCGTCACGGTATTATTGCTGTATTGAGCCAGCGTTGGATGGTAAAACTTCTTATTGAAGCCATCTTTTACCAGAACGGCTTCTCTGGCGAAGGTCTCTACATCTTCAGCATGTCCAGATAAACGGGCAAACCGCTGCATCACCTGCAACAGGTAGTAATAATAGGCGGTAGCGATCAATTGCGGGTTGGTTACCCGGGTAGAGTCCCGGCTATGGATCATCTCCAGGGACTCGGGAGGCACGCACCAATCGCCATAACTGTCTTTGGTGACGATATATTCCGGAGTTTGGTACTTGCCCTTCATATACATCATCCATTTCTTCATGGAGGGATAATGGCGGATGATGGTTTCCTTGTCTCCAGCCTGGCGGTACAGCATATCGGCTATGGTCAGGTACGCGCCGGGCCAGGTCATATTGTCCTTATAGTAGTACCAGAAATTAGGCGCCACATCGGGGATGCTGCCTTCCGCTGTTTGGGCATCACGGATGTCGTTCAGCCACTTGGCATAGAGCCCAGAATTATCAAACAAAAAGCTCTCACCATAGGCACCTGTGGTCCGGTCGCCTAACCACGGCTGCCGTTCGTTTCGCTGCGGGCAATCAACCGGCATACCTTTATAATTGCTCCGGATGCCCCAGTAAGCGGCCTTATGAATGTCGTTGATGGTCTGGTTAGAAGTATAAAATGTGCCCGTGGTGTTTAAGTCATCATACACCACTTCACCCGTAAAATCTTCCACTTTGGGTGTGCCGGGATAACCGGTAATCTCCACATAACGGAAGCCATGGTATACAAAGCTGGGCGACCAGGTTTCTATACCGCTGCCTTTTAACGTATACACATCCGTCACCAGGGCATCACGAAGGTTAGCCATATACAATTCGCCATTGGGTTGCAGACTTTCGGCAAAACGGAGCTTCACCGAATTTCCCCTCTTACCAGAGACTTTCATCTTCACCCAGCCGGCCATATTCTGACCCATATCCATGATGTACTTATCGCCGGAAAGCCGTTTTACCGATACCGGCTTCACCCGTTCCATAATCTTCATATTGGGATTCATCTGTGCCTCTACTTTGCCTCCCGGTGCTTTGACCAGTTC
>DASWYM010000350.1:0-7894 GCA_036404975.1 Chitinophagaceae bacterium | reverse complement strand
CGATCATGGACTGGAGCAGATTTACGCCGAAGATTACACCGAAGGTGAGATCACATCCATCTTCAATAAGATCCGTGCAGGTAAAGAGCTGGCCGGCATAGAGAACCTGAAGTTCAAGTCGGCCATGCTGGAGATCTTTGCCGTTTGGGACTGGGAAAAAGGCTGGGTACAGCAGTACCACCTGGGAGCGCTGCGCAACAATAACTCCCGCATGCTGCAACAACTAGGCCCCGACACCGGTTGGGACTCTATTGGCGACTTCTCACAAGGTAGAGCGCTGGCTAAGTTCCTCGACCGCCTGGATGCCAATAACCAATTGACCAAGACCATCCTGTATAACCTGAATCCTGCCGACAATGAGTTGATGGCGACCATGATCGGGAACTTCAACGATGGCTCTGCGCCGGGCAAGATCCAGTTTGGCTCCGGATGGTGGTTCCTGGATCAAAAGGATGGCATGATCCGCCAGTTGAACGCCCTTTCCAATATGGGCTTGCTGAGTCGTTTTGTGGGCATGCTGACCGATTCCCGCAGCTTCCTGTCGTATCCCCGTCATGAATACTTCAGAAGAATACTGTGTAACCTGCTGGGCACCGAGATCGAGAACGGCGAATTGCCTAACGATCTGCCGTGGGTAGGGAAAATGGTACAGGACATCTGTTACAACAATGCCAGCAATTACTTTAACTGGAAAGAAGAAAAGCAACCCAAAGCAGCCGCTGCGGTATAATGCATTAACTGTTATGATCCCATTATCTCTATTCAGATAGGATAGTAGTTAAGAGGCCAAAGACGTATTCATAAACTTAAATATCTATAATAACCAAACAAAGGACCAACATGTCGAAGAAAGTTGTCACATTAGGAGAGATCATGATGCGCTTATCTACTCCTGGCTTTGAAAGATTTGTACAAAGCGACAGTTTTGATGTAACCTACGGTGGTGGAGAAGCCAACGTAGCTGCCGCTATCTGTAACTATGGTGAGCAAGGCGTTTTTGTCTCTAAAGTGCCGGATAATGCACTGGGACAAGCTGCTATCAACCACCTGCGCCGCTATGGAGTGGATACGCAATATATGGCCCGCGGCGGCAAGCGCCTGGGTATCTACTTCCTGGAAACAGGAGCCTCCATGAGAGCTTCCCAGGTGATCTATGACCGTGCCGGTGCCTCTATTGCCGATGCCGGAGTAGAAGATTTCGACTTCGATAAGATCCTGGATGGTGCCGATTGGTTTCATACAACCGGTATCACACCTGCCTTAAGTGATAAAACGGCCGCCCTGACAGAGGCTGCCTTGAAAGCAGCCAAGGCAAAAGGCATTACCACTTCTATCGACCTGAACTATCGTAAGAAGCTGTGGAGCCCTGAAAAGGCCCGTGAAGTGATGAGCCGTCTTTGCCAGTATGTAGATGTATGTATCGGAAACGAAGAAGATGCAGAAACCACCCTGGGCTTCAAGAGTCACGGCACCGATATCACTAAAGGCGAACTGAGCCTGGAAGGATATAAGGACGTATTCAAGCAGATGAAGGAGAAGTTTGGCTTTAAATACATTGCTTCCACGCTGAGAGAAAGCCACAGCGCTTCCGACAACGGATGGAGTGCCCTTGTGTATGATGGCACGGACTTCTACTCGACTAAAAAGTACCAGGTTCGTATCGTAGACCGCGTTGGTAGTGGTGACTCCTTCGCCAGTGGTTTTATCTACGGGCTGGTTACTGGAATGCCGATGGGGGAGGCCGCTGAATTCGGTGTAGGTGCATCTGCTTTAAAACACACCATACCTGGCGATCTGAACCACGCCACTAAAAAAGAAGTGTTGGACCTGATACAGGGTGATGCTTCGGGCCGCGTTCAGCGATAAACTACTACTAAGACGCATCCTTCCTAAGGATGCGTCTTAGTTAACCACCTTATAAAGTTCCTGACTTTTAAATGAACTGATCATGATCCTGGACACCTTATCTAATGCCAACAAATACAGAAATTTGCATCCCCGCTTCGCCAAAGCATTTGACTACATCAAAAGCCTGGACTTAGAAGGGATAGAGGCAGGCAAATATGAAATCGACGGAAAAGACCTGCATGCATCTGTTTCCTTAAAGGATGGCTATAAAGCCGAAGACGCTAAGTTTGAGGCACATAATAATTACATCGATATCCAGGTTTGTCCCACCGGCTCAGAAACCCTGGGTTGGAAGCCAAGATCTGCCTGCACCAATATCAAAACGGAATACAACGAGGAAAAGGATGTAATCTTTTACAACGATAAGCCTGATACCTACTTCCAGTTTAAAGCAGGCCAGTTTGCCATCTTTTACCCGGAAGACGTGCATGCACCCATGATAGGCGAGGGGCCCATCAAAAAGCTGGTGATAAAAGTTAAACTATAATTTATAACAGACCGAATCTATGAGTAAGAAGAACGAATTACTGAAATTATTTCCCGAACAGGCTTTACTTCCCTTATTCTTCAATAAAGACACTCAGGTAAGTATCGATGTTCTGAAAGCCCTGTACAACGCAGGCATCCGGGCGGTAGAATACACCAACCGTGGTGAAGACGCCCTGAAGAACTTCCGCGAGATGCGCAAGGTCGTGGAAGCTGAAATGCCCGGCATGTACCTGGGTATCGGCACCATCAAGAATGCTGCTGCCGCAAAAGCATTCATTGAAGCAGGCGCTGACTTCCTCATTTCCCCGGGACTGGCGGAAGATGTAGTAAAAGTAGCCGACGAGCACGGTATCCTTTGGATCCCGGGCTGTATGACGCCTACAGAGATCATCCGCGCCGAGCAACTGGGCGCCCCGGTGATCAAATTGTTCCCGGGCAATATGCTGGGTCCCTCTTTCCTGAGCACTATCAAAGAGATCTTCCCGGCCCTGATGTTTATGCCCACCGGTGGCGTAGAAGCCGAGGAAGGCAACCTGAAAGGCTGGTTTAAGGCAGGAGTAGTTGCTGTGGGTATGGGTAGCAAACTGATCACCAAGGAAGTGGTTGCCCAGAAGGATTACGAAGGCTTAACGGCAAGTGTACAATCAGCATTGCAACTGGTTAAAAAGGTAGCTGCCGGACCTTTCTGATAATACTCAAAGGGCAGCTCCTGCAAAGGGAGCTGCCTTCTAAACAACTTTTATTTCAAACGATTGCGATAAACTCCGATTCATGATTGCACAAGAAACAAAAAACAAACCTACTGCCTCTGCCCAGGTTAATGAGGCCGTGGGCAAGTACCGATGGACTATCTGTGCGTTGCTCTTTTTTGCGACGACAGTCAACTACCTGGACCGCCAGGTATTAAGTCTTTTGCAACCCACACTGGCCGAAAGGTATAACTGGACAAACAGCGATTATGCCAACATTACCTCCGTTTTCCAGTTTGTTTATGCTAT
Source organism: Chitinophagaceae bacterium (assembly GCA_036404975.1). GTDB lineage: Bacteria > Bacteroidota > Bacteroidia > Chitinophagales > Chitinophagaceae > Flavisolibacter. The sequence goes on along the minus strand of DASWYM010000350.1, from coordinate 4,499 downwards.
CTCCATGTTGTTTGCCGGTCGCATTATCGATAAAATGGGGACCAAATCAGGGTATCTGTGGGCAATCATTATCTGGTCCATTGGTGCCCTGATGCATGCAGCCGCTATACCCCTCGGGCAAGGACTGAACGCAGTGTTAGGGATTGTCGGCATTTCTGCCTTTTCGGTTTCAGTAGTAGGCTTTATGGTTGCCCGCTCGGTGCTGGCTTTTGGTGAAGCCGGCAACTTTCCTGCAGCCATCAAAGCTACCGCCGAATACTTCCCCAAAAAGGAACGCTCTTTTGCTACCGGGATTTTCAATTCCGGGGCCAACGTGGGCGCTATCCTGGCGCCCTTATCTGTTCCCTGGATCGAATCCATATGGGGCTGGGAAGCAGCCTTTATTGCAGTAGGGGCCGTAGGCTTCCTGTGGATCATTTTCTGGATGTATTATTACGACAAGCCGGAGAAACAAAAGAAACTGTCCACAGCAGAACTGGAGTACATCAACAGCGATAAGGACGAAGTAGTAACTGATTCCACAGAGAAAGCCGAGAAGGTGTCCTGGTTCAAGTTATTGAGCTTTAAGCAAACCTGGGCTTTTGCCTTTGGTAAGTTCATGACCGATGGCGTGTGGTGGTTCTTCCTGTTTTGGCTGCCAGCTTACCTTAAAGCTCAGTACGGTATGCAAAAGACCGAGATTATGCTTCCCCTGGCCGTTTTATACAGCATGACCATGATTGGAAGTATCGGTGGCGGATGGTTTCCTGTTCACTTTATGAAAAAGGGATTGCCGGCCTATGATGCCCGCATGAAAGCTATGTTTGTCATTGCTTTGTTCCCATTGACCGTGTTGTTAGCGCAACCCCTAGGAGGTTACAGCTTCTGGGTTCCGGTGATCCTGATCGGTATCGGTGCTTCAGCCCACCAGGCCTGGTCGGCAAACATCTTCACCACCGTTTCGGATATGTTCCCTAAAAAGGCGGTTGGCTCTATCGTAGGTATCGGTGGCATGGCCGGCGGAATAGGAGGCGTACTGATCTCCAAAGTAGGAGGCTGGCTCTTTGACGGATACAGGGCTACAGGTATTTCCAATTCCTGGGCTGAAGCAAAAGCTGCAGGATTAGCGGACTATGTTTCCAAAATTCACGGTCTTGACCTGGCTACTAAATATGGCGACAAGGTGGACATCAACCATGCAGAGTTAGGTGGCGTGGCAAGAGAAGTGGCCGCTCAAATGGAAGCTATTGACCCGGTTGCCTTTAACCAGTTGGTGCAAATCCAGCAACCCCTGGTTCAGTCGCAAATGACTACAGCCTATACCATCATGTTCTCCTTCTGTGCCGTGGCTTACCTGCTGGCATGGATCGTCATGAAATCCTTGGTACCCCGCTCAAAGCCGGTAGAAATTTAATAACAGATCTAATGATTTTAATAGAGCCGGTCATCTTTGACCGGCCTTTTTTTGTCTCTTCTAACAGGGTAATATGCCTCAACCGGCAGGTAGATTACAATCATGACTTTTATATGGTTCTGCAGTCTTCCCGTTACTTGACTTCAGAAGTTAGCTTCCACCACGGTACCTTTTCTTTTCAATATGCAGTCACCACCGATAGCCGACTTCCCTTTCTTTCTTTTTACTTTTTCCAGATTGCACCAGGACACACAGATATAAAAAGCCCGGAGGAGAACCCCCGGGCCGATGGAAACCTCTTATTAATAACCTTACAGCGTTACGCCGCTTTTGAAAATAGCTATCTCGCGGAAGCCGGCCTTTTCGTGGTTGGCTTTCTCGCCGCTGGCCACCCTAACGATCTTATCGATCATTTCCTCTAAAGCTGCATCAAACGACTTATCTTCTGCCAGCGGGCCGGCATTGTAGTCGATCCAGTGCGGCTTGTTCTTAGCCAGCTCGGAGTTGGTGGCGATCTTTAATGTTGGAATGAAACTACCAAACGGGGTACCTCTCCCGGTAGTAAACAACACCATATGGCAGCCGGAAGAACCCAGCGCCGTGGTAGAAACCAGGTCGTTACCGGGCGAGCTTAACAGGTTCAATCCTTTCACCTTCAGCTGCTCACCGTATTTCAGGACATCCACCACGTTGGCAACACCGCCTTTCTGGGTACAACCTAACGACTTATCCTCCAGGGTAGTGATACCACCGGCTTTATTTCCGGGGGAGGGGTTCTCATAGATCGGCTGCTTCAGGTCAATGAAGTACTGCTTGAAATCGTTAATCAAGCTCACCGTTTTCTCAAACACTTCCCGGGTGACGCAACGGTCCATCAGGATGGTCTCTGCACCAAACATCTCGGGCACTTCGGTGAGCGTGGTGGTACCGCCCTGGCTGATCAGGAAGTCGGAAAAATAACCCACCAGCGGATTGGCCGTAATACCGGAAAGGCCATCAGAACCCCCGCACTTTAATCCTACTTTCAGTTCCGAAATCGGCACCGGCTCGCGCTTGTCCTTGCGCACTTCTTCGTAGATCTCCTTCAGCAGGACCACGGCTTCTTCCACTTCGTTTTTCGCTTTCTGGCTGGCCAGGAACTTAATCCTGCTTTTATCGTAATCACCCAGTCCTGCCTCGAATTCATCGATCTTGTTGTTCTCACATCCCAGGCCTAACACCAGCACACCACCGGCATTCGGATGGGTGGCAATGTTGGAAAGGATCCGGCGGGTATTCTCGTGGTCATCACCCAGCTGCGAACAGCCGTAGTTGTGCTTGAACACTTCAATACCTTCCAGGTCGGTTGGATTGACTTCAGCCCTGAACTCCCGGATGATCTGCTCGGCAATACCGTTTACGCATCCAACCGTAGGTACGATCCAGATCTCATTACGGATACCCACCTGCCCGTTCTTGCGGCGATAGCCCTGGAAGGTCAGGTTGCGCGGCTGGTGGGCCAGCTCGTGCAGCTCCGGGTTATAGGAATAGTCAAACACTTCGCCCAGCTTGGTCTTTACATTGTGCACGTGTACGTGTTCCCCGGTTTGAATCGGGGCAATGGCTTTACCGATGGGGTAGCCGTACTTAATGATATCGGCGCCTGCTTCAATACCGCTGAGGGCAATCTTGTGCCCACGCTCGATATCATTGAGCAATTCTATTTTTTTGCCCTCCACGTCGATGGTTTCGCCTTTGCTGAAGTTCCGCAGGGCAATCACCACATTGTCACGGGAGTGGATCTTGATCAGTTCTTTCATTGTATCTGTTATTTGAAAACGCTTTAGGAGCAGGAACACCTAAAGCGTTTGGTAATAATTGTTTAATACTTACGTTAAGCAGCCTTGATCTTTTCGATGGCTTGCTGCACCCCGTACTTTTCAATCGCCACCAGGTGCTTCGTTACGGCTTCGTTCAAGCCTTCCACCTCGTTCAGGTTCACCTTCCAGTTCTTCTCATAACCCAGCACTTCGGTCACCACCTGCTTCAGCGACGCTTCGCTTCCGTCGGCTTTGGCCCAGGCAGCCTTCAACAGCTCCATGGCAGCGGCATCGTCATTCAGGGCAATGGTTTCCTCGCCGCGCTTGCCTTTGTAGAAGGCGATAGTGGCAGCCAGGGAGAAAGCCAGGTGCTGGGGGATAGTCCCCTTTCTCTTTTTGTATTCCAGGATAGAAGGCAGCACCCTGGTCTCGAACTTAGACCAGGAGTTCAGCGCAATGCTCATGAGCTGGTGCTTGATAAAGGGGTTACGGAAGCGGTCAATCACTTCATTGGCAAACTGCTCCAGTTCTTCTTTGGGCAGGTCCAGCGTTGGAATGATCTCTTCAAAAATGGCATCCCTTAAAAACTTACCCACTACGGGGTGCTCTACCGATTCACGCACCGTATCTACTCCATACAGGTAGGCCACCGGCACCAGCGCCGTATGGGCCCCGTTCAGGATGCGCACTTTGCGGGTGCGGTAGGGCGTTACATCTTTTACATACAACACGTCCAGGCCAATGGAAGGAAAGGGGAGTTCCTTTTGCAGGCTCTCCGGTGCTTCAATTACCCACAGGTGAAAGGGCTCGCCTTCCACCACCTGCCTGTCTTCGTAGCCCAACTCACTGGTGATTTCGGCAATGCGCTCCCTGGGATAGCCCGGCACGATCCGGTCCACCAGTGTATTGCTGAAGGTGCAGGCGCTCTGCAGCCACTCTGCAAAACCCTTTTCCAGGTTCCACTTTTGGGCCAGCTGCAGGATGATCCTTTTCAGGTTATCGGCATTCTTCTCAATCAGTTCACAGGGAATGACGTGCACGCCCTTTGAAGCATCGCCTTGGAAGGTTTGGTAGCGGCGGTATAGCCATATTGCCAGTTTTGCCGGGAAAGAGCTGGGAGGAGCGTCGGTTGGCTGGTCGTTCTCGTTGAAGGCAATTCCGGCTTCGGTGGTGTTGGAGATCACATAACGCATCTCCGGGTTCTCGGCTGTCTGCAGGTAGGCAGCAAAATCCAAGTAGGGATCGATACCCCGGCTGATGACATCAATGGTTTGATATGTGCTCTCGGCCTGGCCGTTCTTCAGGCC
>DASWYM010000349.1:0-17762 GCA_036404975.1 Chitinophagaceae bacterium | reverse complement strand
GAATTCCCTTTGGCGCTCGCCTGTCTTTATGATTTTTGAAAAATACATATTCTTTATTCACTTTAGTTGGACATAGAGTCCTCGCAGGCTCTCAGGTCAAACCTCTTTTTATACTGGTGTTTTTTCCGCTGAGCGGTGGGTCAGCCCCCTTGGCTATGGTCTTATGGAGCCCGGTTGCTTAGTTAAAGTTCTCCTTGGAAAGCGACAGCTTCGAAAAATCCGACCCGCTGAAGATCTTCGCCAGGTTGTTATTTTTCGACTTCTTATACTCATCAAAGTTCGTACGGGTAACGATGCGCCAGAAGTTCTTCGACTTCAGGTCGTTGTAGTCGCGGTCCTTTACGAACAATCCATAAATGGAATCCCTCTTCTTGAAATCTATCTTAATGTACTTGTTATCGGCGGTGAGTTTGGTATCTAAAAACTTTTCAATTTCTTCAATCTGCATTAGGATATGTTTTAATGATGAACGAATAGTAAGGTTATTAATTATTGCGGGAAACGGGTTTATTATGGGGCCGCTCGCCCTGGCGGTTAAACCGCCTGCGGGGATTGGGCTTCCGATCCCTGGGCGCTTCCGGCTGACCGGTGTGCTGCACATGGAAGGGATGCTCCTCCACCACGGGAATGGTCTGGGAGATCAGCTTGTGAATGTCCTTCAGGTAAGCTCGCTCTTCGCGATCACAGAACGACAGCGCTATACCGCTGGCACCGGCACGGCCCGTACGACCAATGCGGTGTACGTAGGTTTCCGGCACGTTGGGAATATCGTAGTTGATCACGTGCGTCAGGTCGTCCACATCAATACCGCGGGCGGCAATGTCGGTAGCCACCAGCACCTTCAGCCTTCCGGACTTGAAGTTCGCCAGAGCCCGCTCGCGCGCACTTTGCGTTTTGTTGCCGTGCAGGGCGTCGGAGCGCAGGTTGGCTTTACTCAGGTCCTTGCACAACTTGTCGGCACCGTGCTTGGTTTTGGTGAACACCAGGGTGCGCTGGATGCCTGCCGTTTGCAGCAGGTGGATCAACAGGGCTTTTTTGTCACCCTTGTTCACGAAATACACCGCCTGTTCTACGGTTTCGGCGGTCGTGGCTGCCGGGGTCACTTCCACTTTCACGGGATTGCTCAAAAGCTTATTGGCTAGGCCGGCGATCTCCTTAGGCATAGTGGCCGAGAAGAAAAGGGTCTGGCGCTCTTCAGGCAAGTGGGCGATGATCTTGCGCAGGTCGTGGATAAAGCCCATGTCGAGCATGCGGTCGGCTTCGTCGAGCACAAACTTCTCCAGGTAATCCAGGTAAATGTGTCCCTGGTTCATCAGGTCGAGAAGGCGGCCCGGCGTGGCTACCAGGATATCGGTACCGAGGCGCAGGGCCAGGGTCTGGGTATGCTGCGACACGCCACCGAAGATCACCTGCTGCGTCAGGCCGGTGTTGCGGCCGTAGGCGGTGAAGCTTTCGTGGATCTGCGATGCCAGTTCCCGCGTGGGGGTCAATACCAGGGCGCGAATGTGCTTATAACCATTAGAGGGCCTGTGGTCCTCGCTTAACAACTGGAGGATCGGTAAGGCAAAAGCGGCCGTTTTACCGGTACCCGTCTGGGCGCAACCCAGCAGGTCTCTATTTTCCAGGATGGCAGGAATGGATTGTTGTTGAATGGGAGTGGGAGTGGTGTATCCTTCCTTTTTCAGAGCTTTTAGTAGGGGTTCTGATAGCCCTAATTGTTCAAATGTCAAATTCTAATCGATTAATTGTCCGTAATGCTAACTTATACAGTGTGGTAACAAGGAGAAGCTAGGTTTTGTTTTATTTTCCTCATTCATCTGACCTGACAAGCTCGCCAAGTGAGGTTATCTAGTCTCCGGAGAGTGAGTATATGAATGGGATAAAGGTACACTTTTAGTTGCTAATATATTGTTAGAAAGGGTAAGATATTGCAACTATCCTTAATGCTAAACAGTCGCAGGGGCACTCGGGCGCCGGAAAAACAGCGCTGCCCGGCCAATAGTTACTCCCCTTTTTGCGTATGATCTTACCGTTTGGATCAGGCGCTGAAGAGGATTTTTGTCCTGTTCTCCCTCTAAATAATGGACATCCAATGGCTGAACAGGGTTTATGCCCGGTTATTGGTACAGACCTGTTCCTGGGTGTTGTCCCTGAACTGCTCCTGTGCCCATACGTGCTGGGCAGGGTGCTTGTGCGGCAAAAAATCCATCACTTTTTCCTGTATGGCATCAAACTCCAGCAGGAAGCCATCGTGTCCATAAATAGAGTCAATAAGCTGGAAGCCAGCACTGGGAATGTGTTCGGCCAAGAACTCCTGTTCTTCGGGCGGGAACAGGATATCGCTCTTGAGGCCAAAGACCAGCGCGTTGGCCTCTATTTGCCTCAGGGCTGCCACAACGCCTCCTCTGCCGCGGCCAACGTTATGCGCATCCATGCTTTGCGAAAGGCGGTAGTAGGAAAAGGCATTGAAGCGCCGCGCCAGCTTCTCACCCTGGTAGCGCTGGTACGATTCACTGCGGAAACCCTGCAGCGCCTCGCTGTCCGTATCCTGCTGGTGCTGCTCATAAGTCTCGTAGTGACGGTAGGAAAGGAGCGCCACGCTGCGGGCCGTCTTCATGCCTTCCGTTCCTGCTGCAGGATGCTGCTGCTGCCACGTAGGGTCGGTTTCGATGCACAGCCGCTGCGAAGCGTTAAAGGCCTTGCCCCAGGGGGAGTGCACCGCGTTGGTAGCGAGGGGGACAATGTGCTCGAAAAGGCCGGGCTCCTCGATGGCCCACTCCAGCAGCTGCTGGCCGCCCATAGAGCCGCCAATGCCTACGAAGACTTTCCGGATGTGGAGAAACTCGCGCAGACGCTGGTAGGTCCGGATCATATCGCGGGTGGTGAACAGGGGAAAGTCGTGGTAGAAATACTGCGACGTAAAGGGTATCTTTTCCAGCGGCCCGATGCTTCCGTAGCAGGAGCCGGGCATGTTGACGCACACAATGAAATACCGGGCAGGATCAAAGAGCTTGCCCTCACCTACAAGGCCGCTCCACCAGTCGGCCGCATCGCTGTTGGCCGTAAGGGCGTGAAAGACCCATACCACGTTATCTCCTTTCGCGTTCAGGGTGCCATAGGTATGGTAGGCCAGGTAGTAACCGGGAAGCCGGTAGCCGCTTTCCAGTGTGAATGGACAGCTACAGGTAAAGATCTTAGGGGCAGCCGGGGCTGCATTGGATTTCTGATCGGACATGTAAGAAGAAATAAGGAGGAAACACCCCTGCAGTGAGGTGTTCCCTTATGATGTAATCAGGCATACAACTGGGCGGAGGCCACCGTCTGGAACGCTTGTTCGAAGTCGGCCTTTATATCCTCGATGTGCTCGATACCCACGCTTACGCGCACGCCATTGGGCTGCACGCCTGCGGCGAGCTGCTCTTCGGCGCTCAGTTGCTCGTGGGTAGTGGAAGCCGGGTGGATCACGAGGGTCTTGGCATCACCCACGTTGGCAAGGTGGGAGGCCAGCTTCAGCGCGTCGATAAACTTGCTGGCTTTGTCCTTTCCGCCCTTCACGCCAAAGTTCAGCACACCGCCGAAGCCATGCTCCAGGTACTTGGCGGCCAGGCTATGGTAAGGGTTGCTCTTCAGGCCGGGGTATTCCACGAAGTCCACCTGCGGATGCTGCTCCAGCCACTGCGCCAGTTCAAGGGCATTGTCCACGTGGCGCTGTACGCGCAGCGACAAGGTCTCCAGGCCCTGCAGCAGCAGGAAGGAGTTGAAGGGGCTTTGTGAAGTGCCCCAGTCGCGCAGGCCTTCCACGCGGGCGCGGATGGCAAAAGCGATATTCGGCAGGCCCAGCGGGTTACCCTCGCCAAATACCTCCCAGAACTTCAGCCCGTGGTAGCCTTCGGAAGGCTCGGTGAACTGCGGGAACTTGCCGTTGCCCCAGTTGTAGTTGCCGCCGTCGACTACTACGCCGCCTATGGAGGTACCGTGGCCACCGATCCACTTGGTAGCGGCTTCCACCACTACATGGGCGCCATGCTCCAGCGGGCGGAACAGGTAGCCGCCGGCTGCAAAGGTGTTGTCCACGATCAGCGGTAGGTCGTATTCCCGGGCGATGGCCGCGAATTGGTCAAAGTCGGGGATATTCAGTCGCGGGTTGCCGATACTCTCCAGGTAAATAGCCTTGGTATTTTTATCAATCAGCTTTACAAAGCTTTCCGGGTCGTCGCCATTGGCAAAGCGGGCTTCAATACCCAGGCGCTTAAAACTCACTTTAAACTGGTTATAAGTGCCTCCGTAGAGGTAAGAGGTGGAGATGAAGTTGTCGCCCGCCTGCAGGATGTTTGTCAGGGCCAGGAACTGCGCCGACATGCCTGAGGAAGTGGCTACGGCTGCCACACCACCTTCGAGGGCAGCCATGCGCTGCTCGAACACATCGGTAGTGGGGTTCATGATGCGGGTATAGATATTACCAAACTCTTTCAGACCAAACAGGTTGGCAGCGTGCTCGGCATTGTCGAATGCATAGGAAGTAGTCTGGTAGATGGGAACGGCCCTGGACTTGGTTGTAGGGTCCACCTGCTGACCGGCATGTAGTTGTAGGGTCTCAAAACGTAGGCTCTGGCTCATTGTTTTTCTGTTTTAATAATGAATGAACATAATGGTGAAAAGAAGCTGAACAGAATGCTCAGCCTTCATAATAGCAGGAAATCGTTGTGGAAAATTAGACGGGAAGCAGTGGAATGATCCTTACCCCTCCCGGATAATAGTCTACAAATTAAGTAGAGTATCTTACTTGACCAAAATAATTTACCACCAATGCTCCAGGAAGAGCTAAACGAACAAAGAAGGAAAGGAGAAAAAGGAGAGGTTTTCCCCGCCTAATTACAAATTCCTAATTCCTAATCCCTTCTCACCCCACAGGGGGTTCTTCCGACCTTGTCCCGACCTTCTTCCGAGGTTGTCCCGACGTTGTTCCGACTCTTATAAGGGTCGGGAGAAGGTCGGAAGAACCTCGGAGCAACACCGGGAGAAAGACGTGTCAGTAGCAAGTGCTATGGTGGGAAAAGAAAAAGCCCCGGCAGTTGCCGGGGCAGAATATTTTATGGATTCTCTCCTGGTCCCTAATTCCCAATTCCTAATTCCTACTTCCGCTTAAAGTCTCCCCGTTTCCAGGCCTGTATGAATTCGGACCAGGCGGCCGGGTTGAAGATGTTCATGGGGGGCACCTGCCCCCGGTAGGTGGCCTTGTTGGCGATGTCGCGGAACTGCATGGCGGTGGCCCCGGCTCCGTCGGAGGGCACGGTCTGCATCAACACACGGCGCATGGCGAGGCTGTTGTTCTTGCGGGCGATCTCAATATCGTCGTCGGGGACCTTGGTCTTTACAAAGTCGCGTTCGAACTGTTGGGGAGTAGGTCGGGGCCGGATGATGGTGGCCGGCAGGTAAACGGTGTCTTCCACCATCAGCTGCACGATGTTGTGGTGGTTGCCTTTCAGGCTATGGGGAATAACGACTTCTTTGGGTTTGTAGGTCACGTGGCTGAATTCCACTACATCGCCCTTGAGCACGACGATGGAGAAGACCCCCTGGGCGTTGGTCATGGTCCCCCGGTTGGAGCCCTTTACAATCACGCTCACCGCCGGGATGCCCTCGAGGCTGTCGGCCGTCATCACGATACCATAAAGCTGCACTACCGAATCCTTTACGGTCTCAAACTGGGCATTGGCCTGCTTCGCACCCAGGAAGCACAAGAGGATCATTAGGGGTAGAATTCGCTTCATCTCTCCAAAAATAACCTACTATGATTAACATCAATAATTATGCATGTTTGTTTGGGTTAACTTTGCGGATTCATTAACAAAAGCTAACATGACCCAAGATAACATATTAAAGGCCCTCGGTACCGTGCAGGAGCCGGACCTGGGAAAGGACCTCGTCACCCTGAATATGGTGCGCGATATTACGATAGAAGGCAACTATGTTTCCTTTACCGTAGTGCTTACTACGCCGGCCTGCCCGCTGAAAGATAAGATCAAGCATGATTGCATCGAGGCCATCAGAACGCAGGTGAATCCTGCCGCCAGTGTAACCGTCAACTTCACTTCCAGCACCACGACCATCCGTGCGGATAAAAGCACCGTACTGCCGGGCGTAAAGAACATCATTGCCGTGGTGAGCGGCAAGGGTGGTGTAGGAAAGAGCACCGTGTCGGCCAACCTGGCCCTGGCGCTGGCGCAGGACGGTGCCACCGTTGGCCTGATGGACGCCGACATTTACGGTCCCAGCGTGCCCATCATGTTCGGGGTGCGCGGCGAGCGGCCCATGATGACCGAAGTGGAAGGCAAAGGCATGATCGTGCCGCTAGAGAAATACGGTATCAAACTGCTCAGCATCGGCCTGCTGGTCGATGAGAAGAATGCCGTGGTATGGCGCGGCCCTATGGCCTCTTCGGCCATCCGCCAGTTTATTACCGACGTGAACTGGGGCGAGCTCGACTACCTGGTGATCGACATGCCGCCCGGCACCGGTGATATCCACCTGACCCTGATGCAGACCGCCCCGGTAACGGGTGTGGTGGTGGTGACCACGCCTCAGGACGTAGCGCTGGCCGATGCCAAGAAGGGCATTGCCATGTTTGGCCAGGCCCAGTTGAATGTGCCCATCATCGGTTTGGTAGAGAATATGAGCTATTTCACGCCGGCCGAGCTGCCCGGTCATAAATACTACATCTTTGGCAAGGAAGGCGGTAAGCGCCTCGCCGAGGAGTACGATCTGCCCTTCCTGGGCCAGATCCCACTGGTACAGTCGATCCGCGAGGGCGGCGATGCCGGGAAGCCCATCATGCTGAGCGATGACGGCATCACCAAGGCAGCCTTCTACGAGTTTGCCGGAACGGTGGCCCGCTCGGTGTCGATGCGCAATGCCCACATGAAACCCGAAGTGGTGGCGGAAGTGGTGGAAGAAAAATAATCGAGGCGGCCTTTAGGGCCGCCTTTTTTGTTTATCGCTTCTTTCTGTTGCTGCAGTACTATTTATTAAAGCGAAGTCTTTTGGATAAGTAGTGAAAGACCAGTTGAATGGTCTGGTAAGTTGCCAATGCCATCAGCCATCCTTCCAAAGACCCACCGACAACCCCGGTTAAAGCTGCCGAAGCGGTGGGGACAGGTAGTTCAAAAAGGGAACCTGCAATCTGTGCTTCGGTGAAGCCAAGGCCTGCACAGATTACTACAAATACAATGACCAAAAAGCTTTTAAAACCGGCGGCACAGGCCGCTTATAAAGTCCCATCGCTACCGAAGTAGAATGTGCTCCTACGGCTAAAAGGGTGAAAAGAAAGACCAGCACCAGGGCAATAATAACGGTACCCATAATAGCAGTGGCCATCATAGCACAAACCACAATGGAAAGCATGGCGAAGAGAAACATGTTGAATTCATCGTCTGGGGTATTAGGTACTGTATCGCCTTGTGCAAAAAAGGACCGGGCAAAAGAACAGGAGTAAAACCGTTAAAAGAAAAACTACTTTTGAGGCTGCTTTCATAAGGCAGCTAATATAATAGTTACCCCGCAATATGTATAGTACATCCTATTCTACCGAGAAAGATCCACAGGCTGTTTTGGATTTTATGAAACAGCATCCTTTCGCTATGCTGGTTGGCTCACTTAATGATATTCCAGCTGTAACCCAGGTTCCTTTGCTGGTAGAAGAGCGGGATGGAAAGCTTTACCTGCTGGGACACATTATGAGGGGTACAGATCATTACAAGGCATTCAGCGGCAATCCTAATGTTTTATGTGTTTTTACCGGTGCCCACAGTTATGTAAGTGCCAGCTGGTATACCGATCAAAAAATGGCGTCCACCTGGAACTACATGAGTGTGCAGGCAAGAGGCAGGCTCTCTTTCCTGGATGACGCATCCCTGTTAGATATATTGGAGCGCACCACCGTCCATTTCGAGAACAATGAGGCCTCTCCTGCTTCGTATAAGAATCTTTCGCCGGACTACATACAACACCATGCAAAAGCCATTGTGGCTTTCGAGATAGAGGTGACCAGCCTGAAGCATACCTTCAAGCTAAGCCAGAACCGCAACAAGGAAAGCTACGACAACATCATACAGCACCTGCACCAGCGTGACCCGGATGCCCAGGGAGTGGCCCGGGAAATGGAAGCGCGAAAGGATCGTCTCTTTAAGGAGCAGTAGTATTTACACTGTTTTATTCAGGCCCAGCCATTCAAGGGCATTCCTGTACAGCAGCTTTTCTTCTATTTCATTGGCCAGCTTCAGGCTTTCAATGAGTTCGCCCGGGCGGTGCTCGCCCAGGGGGAAAGGATAGTCGCTGCCGAGGCAAATCTTGTCTTCGCCCATTTTGTCCATCAGGTAGTGAAAGGCGGTGGAGTCGTGCACGAGGCTGTCGACCCAGAAGTTGCCGAGGTAATCGCGGGGATTGGTGCCGTTGTCCACCTGTACGAGGTCGGGGCGCACGTGGAAGCCGTGCTCGATGCGGCCGATGGTGTAGGGGAACGACCCGCCGCCATGGGCAAAGGCAAATCGCAAGTGGGGGAACCGCTGGAATACGCCGCCAAAGATGAGCGAGCAGATGGCCCTTGTGGTTTCGGCCGGCATGCCTACCAGCCAGGGCAGCCAGTATTTCTCCATCTCCTTTTCGCCCATCATCTCCCAGGGGTGTACAAACAGGGCGCAGCCCAGCTCTTCGGCCCGCTGGTAGAAGGGAAGGAATTCAGGCTCGCTGAGGTTCCTGCCGTTGATGTTGGTGCCAATCTCCAGGCCGGGCATCTTCAGCTCCAGCACACAGCGCTCCATTTCTTTTATAGCGAGGTTCACATCCTGCAGGGGCACGGTGCCCAGGCCAATAAAGCAGTCGGGTTGATCGGCCACCGTCTGGGCTATATGGTCGTTGAAAAAGCGCGAGGTCTCCAGCGCATCCTTGGCCATCGCCCAGTAATTGAAAAGCACGGGTATGGTGGAGAGCACTTGCTGCGTTACGTTGGAGGCATGACACTCTTCCCTGCGGGTAACGGCATCAAAGGTGTTCTTGTCTACCTGGCGGAAGACCTTGTCGCCCTTCATCATGCAGGCTTTGCAGTTACGTTCTTCTAAGTGTATGAATTCGCCATAGCCAAACTTCTGAGTCCAGTTAGGCATCTTCTCCGGCATGATGTGCGTATGGATATCGATCTTCATGAGAACAAAGAACGCGGATTCTTATGATTTTGATGGTTGATTATGATGTTTATATTCCTGGCAGAAGACTTTTCTTTTAAACTCAGCCTGCTTGCCAAAGTTGAGTAGAATACCCACTTCAATATCAGTGGCACGTAAGTAGTTTACCAACTGAACTTCATGTTCTTCACATAATGATTCAGCCGCTTTTATTTCGATGATTACTTTATGATCTACAATTATGTCGGTTAAGTAATAGCCTACTTCCACCTGATCATAATAGACTTTGATGGGCATTTGTGCCTTACAGCTTAAGCCGGCCTTTCTTAGTTCTATCAGCAATGCGTTTTCATATACCTTTTCCAGGAATCCATATCCCATCTTATTAAAAACGGTGTAATACGCTTTAATGATCCTGGAAGTAATATTGGAATGCAGGAAGTTATCGCTCATATCCCTATGGATAATTAATGGTTGTTAAGTTAAAACCATATCTGCGTTTATCCTAACAATCATAAGGATCTGCGTTCCCTTTTTACTTCTTTACGGGTGGTTCCATGACGTGACCACACTTTTTACAGGTGCGGAGATCTTCATTGGAATAGAAGCGTTCCATAATAGGAGGGAGCTGCTTTACTATGTCCTTGACAAAGACGTATTCCTCATAAAGTTTATTCCCACATTTCTCGCAAAACCACATAAAGGCATCCTCTTCATTCTCTTCTTCCTCACGTACTTTCTCTATTACAAGGCCAACTGTATTGGGTCCCCTTTGTGGAGAGTGGGGCGTATTGGGTGGTAGAAGGAACATATCGCCCTCGTTGATCGGAATATCTTTGGGCGCGCCGTCGTCAATGATCTTCAGCACGATGTTGCCCTCCACCTGGTAGTACAGCTCTTCGCTTTGGTTGTAGTGGTAGTCCTTGCGGGCGTTGGGGCCGCCCACGACCATTACGATAAAGTTCTCGGCGTCTTTATAGATGCACTGGTTACCTACCGGGGGCTTGAGAAGATCGCGGTGTTCATCGATCCAGTGCTTCAGGTTGAAGGGAGGAATTACTGCCATGGTTACGTGTTTTTGGTATGGGCTGTTAAGATAACTAAATTATTCGCTACCGTACAAGAGGTGATTTCACCGTTGAGGTTTGGTACAGAGCTACACAGTTGTTCCCGCCATAAAGGTGCTGCCATAAATTACAACAAATTTCTTTAGGTTTGACCATATGAATCTATCACTGGAAGGAAAGAACGCGCTGATCTGCGGCAGCAGCCAGGGCATTGGCTACACCATAGCAGAGGAACTGGCCCTGATGGGCGCCAATTGTATCCTGGTGGCCCGCAATAAAGAGCTGCTGGAGACAGTGATCACCAAACTCGACGCTACGCTGCGGCAGGTGCATTCCTTCCACGCGCTGGATTTTAACGACCACGATGCTACCCGCCAGCTGGTGCGCACCCTCACCGGAGAGCGAACAATACATATATTGATCAACAACTCCGGCGGCCCGGCGGCCGGTCCTATTGTGGAGGCCACCGAAGAGCAGTTTCTGCAGGCCTTCAACCAGCACCTCGTCACGAACCATATCCTGACCCAAGGCGTTATGGATGGCATGAAGAAGGAGGGCTATGGACGCATCGTCAACATCATTTCCACCTCGGTGCGTATCCCGCTGAAGAACCTGGGCGTCTCCAACACGATTCGCGGGGCGGTGGCCTCCTGGGCCAAGACGATGTCGAACGAACTGGGGCAGTACGGTATTACGGTCAACAATGTGCTGCCGGGCTTTACCCGCACCCAACGCCTGGACGCCATCATAGAAAATACCGCGACTAAGAAAGGCGTTTCTATAGAAGCCGTGGAAAAGGACATGCAGGAAGAAGTGCCCCTGAAGCGCTTTGGCGAGGCATCCGAGATAGCCGCCGTGGCTGCCTTCCTCGCATCACCTGCCGCCTCTTACGTTAACGGCGTGAGCATCCCGGTGGACGGCGGCCGTACCGGCTCTATTTAATAAGCCTTCTGTGAGGGCATCAACTGAGAAGACCAACATGAACCTGACCATACCATACCACCTGGAAAACCTTATCGGCGGCAACCTTATTGCTCCTTTAAGCTCCCGGTTTATCGACAACATCAACCCCGCTACCGGCGAGGTCTATGGACAGATCCCCGACAGCGGCGATAAGGATATTGACATCGCGGTGAAGGCAGCCAAAGCGGCGTTTCCCAGGTGGTCCACCACCCCGGCCGAAGAGCGCTTTACCATCCTGAACCGCATTGCTGCCCTCATCGACGAAAACCTCGAGGCGCTGGCACTGGCCGAGACCAACGACAATGGCAAGCCCCTGTGGCTCTCCAGGCGGGTCGATATTCCAAGAGCATCCGCCAACTTCCGCTTCTTCGCCACCGGCATCATGCACTTCTCGGCCGAGAGCCACACCATGGAAGACAAGGCGATCAACTATACCCTGCGCCAGCCCATCGGGATTGTGGGTTGTATCTCCCCCTGGAACCTGCCGCTCTACCTATTTACCTGGAAGATCGCACCGGCCCTGGCCGCGGGTAATTGCGTGATCGCGAAGCCATCCGAAGTAACACCCGTCACGGCCTTTTTGCTGGCCCGCATCTGCAAGGAAGCCGGCCTGCCCGACGGGGTGCTCAACATTGTGCACGGCAAGGGCGACACAACGGGGGAGGCCATCATCCGCCATCCCGACATAAAAGCTATTTCCTTTACCGGTTCCACGCGGGCGGGAGCGCGCATTGCCTCCATTGCAGCACCCATGTTCAAAAAGCTCTCCCTGGAACTGGGCGGTAAGAACCCCAATATCATCTTTGCCGATTGCGACTGGGAGAAGATGATAAAGACTACCGTACAGTCCTCCTTCAGCAACCAGGGGCAGATCTGTCTTTGCGGCTCACGCATCCTGGTGGAGGAAAGCATCTACGATAAATTTAAACGTGAGTTCGTGGAGCGGGTACAGGCCCTCACGGTGGGGGATCCCCTGGAAGACCATTCCAAACAGGGGGCGCTGGTAAGCCGGCAGCACTTCGACAAAGTGATGGGCGCTATTCAAAAGGCTAAGGACGAAGGCGGCACCATCCTGTGCGGCGGCAACACCGTAAAGCCCGAAGGCCGTTGTGCCAATGGCTACTTTATCGAGCCTACCGTGATGGAGGGGCTGGGTCCCGACTGCACCACCAATACCGAAGAAATATTTGGCCCCGTGGTCACCCTGCAAAAGTTTAAGAGCGAGGACGAGGCCCTTCAACTGGCCAATGCCTGCCATTACGGCCTTTCGGCTACCATATGGACACAGGACATCTCCCGGGCCAACAGGGTGGCGGCGAAAGTAGAAGCCGGTATCATCTGGATAAACTGCTGGCTCCTGCGCGACCTGCGTACCCCGTTCGGCGGCATCAAGAACAGCGGCGTGGGAAGGGAAGGAGGCTGGGAAGCCCTGCGTTTCTTCACGGAGGCGAAGAACGTTTGCGTTCAACTATAACTAAGAAATTATGTCAGAAGCCATACATACAGATAATGCTGCGAAGCCCTTGGGGGCTTATCCCCATGCCCGTAAAGTTGGGAATCTTCTCTTCTTATCAGGAATTGGTTCGCGCAGCGTAAAAGACAACAGCATTCCCGGCCTCGTACAGGATGCCGAGGGCAATATCGTATCTTACGACATCGAAGCGGAATGCCATTCGGTGTTTGCCAACGTGAAGGCCGTGCTGGAGGCCAGCGGCAGCAGCTGGGAAAAGATGGTGGACGTGACCGTCTTTCTCACTAATATGAAAGCAGACTTTCCAACCTATAACAGGATCTATGGCGAATACTTTAAAGACGTGCAGGCCTGCCGTACCACCGTGGAAGTAAAGAGCCTGCCGACCCCTATTGCCATTGAACTAAAAGTAATTGCCACAATCGACTGATATGACGTATGAGAATACATTGGAGTTTGCCCGCAAGGCTGATTTCCAGGACCCGCTGAAACATTACCGCGAGCGCTTCTATATCCCGCAGTACCATCGCAGCGACTGCATCTACTTTACCGGCAACTCCCTCGGGCTGCAGCCCCGCTCGGTGAGCGATTACATCGACCAGGAGCTGGAAGACTGGGCTACTCTTGGTGTGGAGGGACACTTCAGGGCCACCCATCCCTGGGTATCGTATCATGAACTGTTCCCGGCACTTTTAAGCAAGATCGTTGGGGCGCTACCCGAAGAGGTGGTCGCCATGAACCAGCTGACGGTGAACCTGCATATGCTGATGGGCACGTTTTACCGGCCCACCAAAGAGCGTTTCCGCATCATTTGCGAGGCTAAGTCTTTTCCTTCGGACCAGTATGCCCTGGCCAGCCAGGCACAGCTGCATGGCTTTGATCCTAAAGATGCCATTATTGAAGTGGGGCCCCGCGAAGGAGAACACCACCTCCGCACCGAAGACATCGTAGCGACCATTGAGCAATATGGGGACAGCATCGCGGTAGTGCTGTTCGGGGGCGTCAACTACTACAACGGGCAGGTGCTGGATATGGCCGCCATCAGCCACGCCGGCAGGAGCGTGGGAGCTTACGTGGGCTTCGACCTTGCCCATGCGGCAGGCAACGTGGAACTGCACCTGCACGACTGGGAAGTGGACTTTGCCTGCTGGTGCAGCTACAAATATTTAAACTCCGGCCCAGGGGGCATAGCAGGGGTGTTTATCCATGAGAAGCACGCCACCAATACGGAGATGCCGCGACTGGCCGGCTGGTGGGGCTATGAAAAAGAAAGCCGCTTTGAAATGAAGCCTGACTTTAAACCCATCCCTACTGCCGAAGGCTGGCAGGTGAGCAATGCGCCCGTGCTACTAATGGCCGTGCACAAGGCATCGCTTGACATCTTTGAGGCCGCGGGAATGGAAGCCCTGCTGGAAAAAAGCCGACAGCTCACCGGCTTCCTGTTTTATATACTCGACGATATCAACAGCCGCCAATCCGAAAAGCCGATAGAGGTGATCACCCCCCGGGGCGAAGGAGAACACGGTTGCCAGGTGTCGATGCTGATGCTCCGGAAGGGCCGCGAGGTGTTTGACTCCCTGTTGCACCATGGCGTGATCGGCGACTGGCGCGAGCCCAACGTGATCCGCGTGGCGCCTGTACCGCTGTACAACTCCTTCGAGGAAGTATGGCAGTTTGGAAATATTATTAAATCAATTCTTGAGAAAGAATGAAAAAGGAAGTGGTCATCATAGGGGCGGGTCTCGTAGGCACCCTGCTGTCGATTTACCTGGCCAGGAAGGGCTACACAGTCTCTATCTATGAACGGCGCGGCGACATGCGCCGCGAAGAAGTGGTGGCCGGCCGCTCCATCAACCTGGCCCTGAGCGACAGGGGCATTAAAGCGCTGACCGAAGTAGGCATTGCCGAAGAGGTGCTGCGCATTGCCATACCCATGCACGGCCGCTACATCCATAACCTGGATGGCTCGCATGCCTTTCAGCCCTACGGCAAACAGGGGCAGTACATCAATTCCGTATCGCGCAGGGAGCTGAATGGTAAGCTGATGGACCTGGCGGAAGCAAACGGCATCAGGATATACTTTCATAGGAAGTGTACGAAGATCAGCTGGCCAACCAACGAGATCACGTTTACCGACGAGGAAAACAAAACTACTGTAGTAGGCTCCGATCTCATCTTCGGTGCCGATGGCGCCTACTCGGCGGCCCGCCTCACCCACATGCTGCAACACGATAAGATGGAGTACCACCAGTACTACATTGACTGCGGCTATAAGGAACTGGCAATCCCGCCCGGTGAAGGCGGCTCCTTCCTGATGGAGAAGCACGCCCTGCACATCTGGCCCCGCAGGAACTATATGCTCATCGCCCTGCCCAACCCCGATGGCTCTTTTACCGGTACGCTGTTCTTTCCCTTTGAAGGGCCGCTGTCGTTTGAAAAGCTGGCCACCGAAGAGACTGTAGCGCAGTTCTTCAATTCCACCTTTCCCGACGTTGTATCCCTGGTTCCTAACCTGACGGAGCAATTCTTTCACAATCCTACCTCCTCCCTGGTGACGGTGAAGTGCTTCCCCTGGATCCGCGACGACCGCTTCTGCCTGATCGGCGATGCCGCCCATGCCATTGTGCCCTTCTTTGGCCAGGGCATGAATGCCGGCTTCGAGGATTGCAGCGTGCTCAACACCCTCATTGAGGAGCATGACCATAACTGGAGCGCTATCCTGCCCCATTTCCAGCAACTGCGCAAGCCCGACACCGATGCCATAGCCGACCTGGCAGTAAATAACTTTACCGAAATGCGCGAGCGCACGGCCGACCCGAAGTTCCTGCTGCAAAAGAAGATCGAGGCGCGCCTGCACGAGCACTACCCCGACAAGTGGATCCCGGCCTACTCGCAGGTGACTTTCAGCCCCCACATCCGCTACAGCGAGGCCCTGCGCAACAGCCAAAGGCAGGAGGCCATCATGCAAAGGATCATGAGCCAGCCGCACATCGAAAAGATCTGGGACAGCCCCTCGCTGGAGCAGGAGATACTCGACCAGTTGGAAAGGAGGGGGCGGTAAGCCGTTCTCTTTTATCTTCGCGGCATGACCCGCTCCCAATTAGTCCAACAGATCTTTCAGAAGCAGTCCTACCTCTGCGTGGGACTGGATACCGACGTGACCAAGATGCCCGCACACCTGCGAGACCATCCAGATGCGTTGTTTGAATTCAACCGCCTCATCATCGACGCCACCCTGGAGCACTGCGTGAGCTACAAGATCAATACGGCTTTCTACGAGGCTTATGGAGCCAAAGGGTGGGAGGCACTGGAACGCACGGCGGCCTATATCCCTGACACGCACTTCAAGATCGCCGACGCCAAGCGGGGCGATATCGGCAACACTTCCAGCCAGTATGCCCGCGCTTTCTTTGAAGCGATGAACTTCGACGCAGTCACCGTAGCGCCTTATATGGGCGAGGACAGCGTGCGGCCCTTCCTGGAGTATGAAGGCAAATGGACCATCCTCCTGGGCCTTACTTCCAATAAAGGGGCGAAGGACTTCGAACTCCAAAGGGTCACCCGGCCTTCCTCGGCCGAACTGGAGCTGAAAGAAGTGGCACTGGATGTCACAACCCACAATACCGAATACCTCTACGAGACTGTCTTACGCACCGCCTCCGGGTGGGGCCGTCCCGATAACCTGATGTTCGTGGTGGGCGCTACCCAGGCCGATGAATTCACCAACATACGCGCGCTGACGCCTGATTCCTTTTACTTGGTGCCCGGTGTAGGAGCGCAGGGAGGCAGCCTGAAAGACATTTCCGAAAAGGCCCTGGTAAAAGACTGCGGCCTGCTGGTCAATGCCAGCAGGGCCATTATATATGCTTCCGGGGGAGAGGATTTTGCTTCCGTAGCAGCTTCTGTGGCCCGCCAGTACCGCGAGGAAATGAGCGGATACCTGCAGAATTTGGCCCTTTAGTGCAACTAAAATATCTTGGTGGCAGTCAATGGAATACTTACCCATTGAATCGGACCACCATTTATCGTCTGACAAATAGAAATCATTAATGAGAAAACTACTCCTCCTGGTGGGGGCGTCATTGTTATTGGGTGTAGCCCAGGCGCAACAATACCCCGCCAAAGCCAACTACCAGTTGGCGGCCCGCTTTGCCCCGAAAAAGCTGGAAAAGATGATCTTCAGCACGGCTGTCGATCCGCACTGGTTAAAGAAATCCGACCGATTCTGGTACGCCTACGAGACGCCCAACGGCAAGAACTGGTACATCGTTGATCCCGCAAAAGCTGAAAAGAAGCTCCTGTTCGAGAACGCCCGGCTGGCTGCCGAACTGACCCGCATCGTTAAAGACCCCATGGATGCCCAGCACCTCATGATCGACTCGCTGCGCTTCGTAAAGGACGAGAACTGGATCCAGTTCGAAGTGCTGAGCACGCAGGAGATCGAGGTCAAGGATACGACCGCTAAGAAAGGCACACCGCCTAAGAAAGAGCGCAAGAAGTACTTCTTCGAGTACAACCTGTCCTCCGGCCAGCTGGTGGAGCTCACCGACTTTAAAAAGCCGAAGCGCTTCCCCCGCTGGGCCTCGGTATCGCCCGATGGACAGACCGTGCTGTTCGCCAAAAACTACAACCTGTACTGGATGGACCGCGCCAACCTCGATAAGGCCATCCTGAACGAGGAGGACTCCACCATCGTAGAGCACCGCATCACCAACGATGGCGTGGAGTATTTCGAATACGGCTCCGGGCAAAATGAGACCAACGTAGAGAAAGAAAAGAACAAGAACAAGCGCAAGTCCGTGTTTGCCTTCTGGGCTCCAGACTCCCGTCATTTTGTGCTGCCGCGTACCGACAGTCGCAACGTAAAAGAGCTATGGGTGATCAACAGTGTGGCCGACCCTCGTCCCACGCTGGAAACCTATAAGTACCACATGCCGGGAGAAAAGGAATCACCGGTGACGCAGGTACTGGTGTTTGATAATACCACCAAGACCAGGAAAGAGCTCGATGTAAAGCAGTTCAAAGACCAGGCAGTGGCCCCGTGGTCGCGTCCGACACCGGAAAGCTCCCGCGACGACGACTACC
>DASWYM010000348.1:0-3264 GCA_036404975.1 Chitinophagaceae bacterium | reverse complement strand
GCCGCCGGCGGGCATTACGCTGACAAAAATGTCTATAAGCCCATAGAGGTGGAGGAGATGCGCTTTGCCGTGCGCTTCGACTCTTCGGCCATCTACCAGACTGTATTGGCCGAGAACCAGTGGGACATTAACAAGCTCTATGGCTTTTCGGACAACAACGCCGACCACCACCAGTACTCGGCCCGCTTTGGCTGGAACTGGAGGGAGGGAGCCCTGCGCCTCCACGCCTATGTATATAATAAGGGCGTGGTGGAGTCGCGCGAGCTGGCCACCGTAGCCATCGGCGCGGAAAAGGTGTGCTCTATCCGGGTGACCGGCGGTGCCTACCTGTTTAGCATCGACGGCAAGATGATGGCGGCGATGCCCCGCCAGAGTACTTCCGAAAGAGGCAAGGGCTACCAGCTCTATCCTTATTTCGGTGGCGACGAAGTGGCGCCCCACGATATCCGCATCCTGGTAAAGAACCTTTAAGACCTCACCCGGTCCCCTGGGGAGAAAGACCATTGTTCGCGAATAGAAAGAGCGTTACTAAATCAGGGCTATGCGTTAAAGCGGATGTCTGGCCTTGAATCTTGACCCCTACGCCTCAATCTTTGCATCCTTTTAAGGGTGCGGGTAAGCTATTTGCATTAATTTGCCTTGTATGATGAAGCGCATTACTGCGGCACTGCTTGCCACTTTTCTGGTTACCCTTTCTTCCGCCCAGACCCGTACCTCTCTTTCCCGGGATGCGTGGGTGGATAGTGTATTCGAGTCCTTAAGCAAAGAAGAGAAGATCGCCCAGCTGATGGTGATCCGAGCCCACAGCAACCTGGGGCTGGACCACGTGGCGAAGGTGGTGGACCAGATCCAGAAGTATAATGTTGGGGCCCTGTGCTTTTTCCAGGGCGGCCCGGTGCGCCAGGCCAACCTGACCAACCTGTACCAGTCGCTGGCCAAAACCCCGCTGATGGTGACCATCGACGGCGAGTGGGGCCTGGGAATGCGCCTCGACTCCGTGATCAAGTATCCCTACCAGCTGACCCTCGGCGCCATCACGGACCAGAAGCTGGTGTACGAAATGGGCCGTGCCGTGGGCGAGCAGATGAAGCGTATCGGCGTGCATGTCAACTATGCCCCGGTAGTGGATGTAAACAATAACCCCAACAACCCCGTGATCGGCTACCGCTCATTCGGGGAGGACAAATACAAAGTGGCCCGCTATGGTGTGGCCTATATGAAGGGCATGCAGGACGCCGGCATCATGGCCTGTGCCAAGCACTTTCCCGGCCATGGCGACACCGAGGTGGACTCGCACTACGATCTGCCGGTGATTTCCAAGAGTATGCCGAGCCTCGACTCGCTGGAGCTCTATCCCTTTAAGCAACTCTTTAAGGCCGGTGTGGGCAGCGTGATGATCGCCCACCTTTCGATCCCTGCTATTGATAATACCGCCAACCGTCCCACTTCGCTGTCGAAGAACAACGTGGACGAGCTGCTGCGCGATGAGCTGGATTACGAGGGACTGACTTTTACCGATGCCCTGGAGATGAAGGGGGTGGCCAAGTTTTTTCCTGCGGGCGAAGCCGCCGTGCAGGCTATCATTGCCGGCAACGACATGCTGTGCCTGCCCGAGGACGTACCCGCGGCTATCGATGCTATTGAAAAAGCCGTAAAGAAGAAGCGCATCAAACAGAAAGACATTGACGAAAAGGTGCTGAAGGTGCTGCGAGCCAAGTACGACCTGGGTATGGCGAACCTGCAGCCCGTGGATACCACCAACCTGCTGGCCGATCTGAACGCCCATACCGAGAGCATCAAAAGACAAGTGGCCCGCAACGCTGTAACCGTGTTGCGCCACGAGGCTTCTTTCCAGCCCGAGCGCCTGGAAAAGAAGGTGGCTTATGTGGGTTTGGGTACAACGGAGAACACCGTCTTTGGCCGCAAGCTGGCCCACGACTTCAAGGCCGACACTTTCCTGTTCTCGTACAAGAACGACGCAGCCGCTGCCGAAGCAATGGCTGCCCAGGTAAAGGCCGGTGGCTATGATGCCGTGGTGATCGGGGTGCACGATTTCAGTTACCGCCCGACGAATAATTACAATATTTCGCCTGCCGCCGTACAGTTGTGGAAGGACCTGCAGGGCGACAACGCACTGACGTTCCTGTTTGGTAATGTATATGCCGCTAAGAACTTCTCCGACGCCCCCACGCTGGTGGCCATGCACCAGGACGACGTGGCGTTCCAGGAAGCGGCAGCCGACTTCCTGAAGGGTACTATTCCTTCCAGGGGTAAGCTGGCCGTGTCGGTGGGAAACTTTACTTACGGCGAGGGCCTGACGGTGAGCAACCGCGTGCCGGTGGGCAGCACGGTGGCCTGGCTGCCGATCGACTCCATCGTGCGCGATGCCATCCGCAAGAAGGCCTTCCCGGGTGCGGCCGTTATTGCCATCAAGGACGGCGAGATCAAATATCACAAGGCCTTTGGCAGTTTTGAGTATGATTCAAAGTCGCTGCCCGTAACGCTGAACAGCGTCTACGACCTGGCGTCGGTCACGAAGGTCTCGGCAACTACCGTGGCCGTTATGAAACTATACGAGCAGGGCAAGCTGAGCCTGGACAAGACGCTGGGTGACTACCTGCCCGTGGCGCGCGGCACCGATAAAGAAGGACTGACCATCCGCGATATCCTGTTGCACCAGGCGGGTTTGAACCCCTTTATTTCCTTCTACCGCGAAACGATCGATGACAAGGGTACGCCCAAGGACTCGCTGTACAGCAACACCCTGAAGCCCGGCTTTACGATTCCCGTGGCCCAGGGCGTGTACCTGCGCGACGACTGGAACGACTCGATGATCGTGCGCATCATGAAAAGTCCGCTGGGTCCTAAAGGCAAGTACGTGTACAGCGATAACGACTTTATTCTTTTGGGCAAGATCGTGGAAACCATCAGCGGCATGAAGCTGGACCAGTACGTGCAGAAGACCTTCTACACGCCGCTGGGCATGACCACCACGGGCTTTAATCCCTGGATACGCCTGGGCGTGGAAAGGGTGGTGCCTACCGAGGAAGAGAAGCACTTCCGGCGCCAGCAGCTGCGTGGCTATGTGCACGACGAGGGCGCGGCGATGTTTGGAGGCGTGTCGGGTCATGCCGGCTTGTTCTCCAACGCCTACGACCTGTCGCTGCTGTACCAGATGCTGCTCAATGGTGGCGAGCTCAACGGCGAGCGCTACCTGAAGCCGGAAACCATCCAGCTTTTCACGGCCTACGGCAGTGATATCAG
>DASWYM010000347.1:0-10372 GCA_036404975.1 Chitinophagaceae bacterium | reverse complement strand
GAACATTCCCTGTCCCTAAAAGAACCAGCTGAAGGAGGAATACTTATTTACCGGTACCCGGTAGAACAAATCTAGGTAGTGCATTTTTCCCCGGCAGGCAATCCATTAGTCTGAAAACGTAAATCATACAACATTATAATGGAATCATGTAACGTCCGCGCCACTTAATTAAATGACCTTTACTAAAAGAACCATTCTCTCAAAAATGAATATGAAAAATCAAGAAAGTAAAAATCAGGACAGTGTATTAGAAATCGAAAAATCAACGCCGCACATTATAGTGGAGATCCTGGAATACATTCCTCATTCAACGCTGATCAAAACCATTATAAAAAAAACCACTGGGAACATTACGGTTACTTCCATGGATGCCGGTGAGGAACTGGCAGAAAGCGCTTCTCCCTTTGATATATTTATTCAGATGATTGACGGGACCGCTCAACTGGTCATTAATGATAAGCGTTACAGGCTCCGGCTGGGTGAAGGAATTATCATACCCGCCAATGCAGCGCATTGCTTTACAGCTACGGAGCAATTCAAAATGATCTCCACCACCATAAAAAGTGGTTATGAAGATTGAGAATAGCTGCGGCTATTGGAAATGAATTACCCGACCATAAAAACCATAAATATGAAATTAGTGATACGTAACCTGGCCATTGTTCTTGTCTCCGCGGCTACGCTTTTTTTCTTTAGCTCCTGCGCGCGGAAAGTCTCCTTCCTGACCTCTTCGGTTGTTCCTGCAGCAGAAGGTACAGTGAAAGTGAAAAAAGACAACAACAAGAACTACGATATTAAAATAGAGATCAACAACCTGGCAGAACCCGACAGGTTGGAGCCATCGAAGAAGACCTATGTAGTATGGATGGACACTGATGATAATGTGACGAAAAATATAGGGCAGATCAACTCATCTACCGGCTTCCTGTCCAGCAAACTGAAAGCATCGTTCGAAACCGTGTCTCCCGTGAAGCCGAACAAAATATTCATCACGGCCGAAGATGATGGCAATATACAATACCCGGGTTCGCAGACGATTCTGACCACCACTAATTTCTGAGTAGAGCGTATTATATCCCCCAACTAGAGGCCGTACCCAAATAAGCAGTTAATGGAATCATTAACTGCTTATGCATAAATACCAGCGCCAATTCCTGCCTTCCTGCCGCACATTCCTTCCCTTTTCAACTCCCTGGAAATAAAGCAATATAAAAGCTATGCATTAACACCAAAGCCGGCCCTTTTCGGTTACCTTACACCGTTGCCGGTTATTCTTCCGGCAGGTAAAACAAAACAATGTCAAATAGTAGAAAGGTTATCACAACTGCAATGAACGGAATGACCCTGCTTAAGGGCCTGGGAGGCTTTCTTATGATCATAGCTCTTTTGGGAGTAGGTTTCTCCGGCTGTAAAACCATGAGCAAATCTCAGAAGGGAGCGGTGATCGGTGGAGCCAGTGGCGGAGTGGTTGGTGGCGTAGTGGGGCGCACCATGGGTAATACGGCCATGGGGGCCATTATAGGTGCTACCGTAGGAGGTGTGGCCGGTGCGGTAATCGGCAGGCAGATGGATAAGCAGGCAGAGGAACTGGCCAGGGAAATGGCGGATGCCGAAGTGGTCAGGGAAGGAGAAGCTATCGTGGTCAACTTTAAGGAAAAGGTGCTGTTTGCTTACGACCGTTCCGACCTGAGTGCGGTGGCCATGACCAACCTGGATAAACTGAATGCTATCCTCGCCAGGTACCCGGAAACCAACATTACGGTGATCGGACACACCGATAGTAAGGGTTCCGAAAGTTATAATCAAACGCTTTCCGAAAGCCGTGCCGGCGCCGTCACCTCCTATTCGAGCCAGCATGGAATTATGAGCACCCGTTTGACCGCCATTGGTAAAGGGGAAACAGATCCTGTAGCTACTAATGAAACGGCTGATGGTAGTGCACTGAACAGGCGTGTAGAGTTTGTGATCACCGCTAATGATAAATTGAAAGCCGAGGCTAAAAAAGAAGCCGGCAGTAAATAAGCAAGATATACATACTGGCCGCTTCAACTCCCTTGAGGTGTTGCAGCGGCCTTTTTCCGTAGGACGCCAGCACGGCTGGATGATTCCAGGGCTGGAAGTGTTCCGTAAAGCAGAAAACCACCCCGCTGTTTTAGGCTGCCGTTTTCCCCAAATGGCAAAAAGTAAATAAGTTTGCGTGCAATCTGAGGGCTTAAAGCCCATTACCTGGAACCATAACGAAAAAAGACTTTAAGGATGGACAAAAAAGTGCTGTTGGAGATGCTGCATAAACGAATGGTGGAAGAGATCCTGGATTATGCCATAATCTTACTGGACCTGGATGGGACTATTTTATCGTGGAACAAAGGGGCGGAACAGATAAAGGGGTACAAAGCCGAAGAGATCATCGGGCAGAACTTCCGGATCTTTTACCTTCCCCGGCACCGCGAAGAACAGTTGCCGGAGCAGCTCCTGGAGCAGGCCAAAAAAGAGGGCAGGGCCAAACACATCGGCATGCGGGTGCGAAAGAACGGTACGGTCTTCTGGGGCAGTATCGTGATCACCGCCCTCCATGACGACAACAACGAGGTAGTGGGCTTTACCAAGCTGACCCGCGAACTGGCTGACAATGAGATCAGCTAAAAAAGGAGTCCTTAGCCTGTCCTGCCTCCGCGGCTAAAACGTTCTGTATAGTGATTGGTGGCAATAAAGACTTGTGCTGCAGAGACCTTCTGAAAACCCTTGTCAAAGGGCGCGGGTCCTGAGACAGTATTAGCTCCGCCCAGTATAACCTGAATGGCTCCTGGTTGATTCATCCAACTACACCTTCATCCTCAAACGCCTGTCCAAATGAACTGCTGGTGGTTGGTATTATGGCTTCTTTTTAAAGCAGTTAATACCCTTGTATAAGTAATGAAAGGCGCGTTTATAACATCGACGTTTAGTCCCTTTATCTGTGAGACGGAACCTGACCGGGATCATGAGTCACAATGATCGAACTCATATTAATCTTTAGGGATCTTTAGGTGAATAATAAAAGTATTGGCGTACCTTTATGTCTGATTAAGAATATCCCCGGGAATTATGAAAAGCATCTACTGAGTGTAAATAAAATGCTTTTCTGTCTTAAAGGTGAATAGAAGGAAGGCCGCAGGCGCATTGGTATTATTGCTAAAACGATGCGTGGCTTTTAGGTCAGGCTCTAGCCTGAAAAATGAACCGGAACCCCTGGTTTGCGTTACTCTTCTGCGCTTTTCCTTATTCGCATAGTTTACTGCCAACTGTTTAAATCAGCCATTGCGGCACCGGTAAACACCTGTAGGTGTACCGGTCAGCATTGACTGCGTCCTTTCCTGGAAAGCTTCCGGAAGAGACACTCATTAATAAACAATCATTATTATGAAAACGCGAGTACCGTTATTTAAAAAGATTTTGATCCCCGGCCTTATGACAGCCATTCTTGTAGGTGTAGTCCTTTTTGCGATTTCCTGCAGCGATAGTGTTGCTTCCTCTTCTTCGACAGGAGGAGTAGACACCGTGCTGACCGGCGAAGTGACAGCCGAACTGGCCGATGCGCCTAATGTACCCAGGCCTTTGACCTATACTTCGCCTAAAAGGGTGAAGGTTGAATTGGAAGTGGTGGAAAAGGTGATGAAGCTGGGTGACAATACCGATTACCTTTTCTGGACCTTCGGAGGAAAAGTACCCGGGAAGTTCATCCGTGTCCGTCAGGGTGATATGGTAGAGGTTACACTAAAGAATGCTCCCGATAGTAAAGTTGCGCACAATATCGACCTGCACGCAGTGACCGGAACCGGTGGCGGTGCCGACGCTTCTATGGTGGCACCGGGACAAAGCAACACTTTTAGCTTCCGTGCCCTGAAGCCCGGCCTCTATATCTACCACTGTGCTACCGGTCCTGTAGGAATGCACATTGCGAATGGTATGTATGGAATGATCCTCGTAGAGCCCCAGGAAGGTTTGCCCAAAGTGGACAAGGAGTTTTACCTGCTGCAAAGCGAGTTTTATACCAGTGGTAAGAATGGCGCTGCCGGCCTGCAGGATTTCGACCTGGACAAAGCCATTGCTGAAAATCCCGATTACGTAGTGTTCAATGGCAAGGTAAACGGTAATGCCGGTGCCAATGCTATGAGAGCGAAGAAGGGTGAGACCGTCCGCCTCTATATTGGTAATGCCGGTCCTAACCTGACTTCTTCGTTCCACGTCATCGGGGAGATCTTTGATAAAGTATATGTTGAAGGCGGCGACCTGGTCAACACGAATGTACAGACTACCCTTATTCCTGCCGGAGGCTCCTCCATTGTAGAATTTAAGCTGGATGTTCCCGGCACTTATAACCTGGTGGATCATTCTATATTCAGGGCCTTTAACAAAGGAGCCCTGGCACAGATCAAGGTGGAAGGAGAGCGTGACCCATCTATCTTTTCCGGGAAGCATTAATGGCCACCGGTTCCCTGTCGTGAAAAGAACCAGAATATCAGTTCAGGAAACATCAACCAGGCATCATGGACAACCGTTTTTATCATAAAGAAATTAAGAGGTCAGGGAAGGCATTGCCGGCCCTCTTATTCAGCTGCCTGTGGCTGGCGCTTTCTTTGGGAAGCGTGGCCCAGCCCGGTGGGGTAAACAGTATGAGAAAGATCAATGGGGGGAGCTACCAATCGTTCTTTGTACGAAGCAACAACAAGCCCGCTGCAGTTCCCGCCTTTTATATGAGCACCCATGCGGTGACTAATGCCGAATACCTGGCCTTCGTCAAAGCAAATCCTCAGTGGCGCAAGTCAAGAGCCAATAAGTTGTGGGTAGACGCAGCCTACCTGCGTCACTGGAAAAGTGATACCGAATTGAACCCGGGTGTAGACCCGAATAGCCCGGTGGTGTTCGTATCCTGGTTTGCCGCTACTGCCTACAGCCGCTGGAAAGGCGAACGGTTGCCTGCCACTGCCGAGTGGGAGTGGGCCGGTGCCGCCCGCTTTATATGGCCAAAAGGGCTCACTTCGCAGAGCGTGGAGAAAGCGGTCCTGGCCTGGTACGAAAAGCCTAGTCTCCAGGTACTGCCACCGGTACAGTCGGTCAATAAGAATGCTTATGGTTTGTATGATATGCACGGGCTGGTGTGGGAATGGGTAAGCGACTTCAATAGCTTCATCGGTAGCTTTGACTCGCGGGGTAATGCGGGCGCTATCAACAATCTCTTTTGTGCTGCCGGCTCGCTCAACGCTGCCGACAAGGAAGCCTATGCTTCTTACCTGCGCTACAGCTACCGGGGTAGCCTGAAGGGCCGCTACTGTATCGCCAATCTCGGCTTTCGCACCGCCCGTAATTTATAACCGTTAAACCTTAAGCCATGAAAAAGATCTTCCTATATCTCTCTTCAATAACTCTTATATGCGCCTCCTGCACCGCCGATAAGCAGCAGGTAGAAAGCTGTTGTAAAGTGCCGGCCGGTAAAACCGCGCAGCAAGCCCCTGACTCAGTTCTGCCCGGGGAAAGCCTCTATAATGATACCGATGTTTTTACCAGCCAGCATGGAAAAAGCATACAGTTAAAAGATTTTAGGGGTAAAATAACCGTAGTCAGTATGGTGTTTACCCATTGTACCTATGCCTGCCCTCGCCTGACCGAAGACATCAAAGCTATTGGTGACAAGTTGCAGGCTCAAGAGATAACCGATGTTAATTACGTGCTGGTCAGTTTCGATACCAACCGGGATGATCCTGAGCGCCTGAGGGCCTTTGCTGCCGAAATGGGCCTGGACAAAAGATGGACTCTTTTACAGGGCAGCGAAGACGCCGTGCGTCAACTATCTGTGTTGCTGAATGTGCAGTATGAAAAGGCGCCCGACGGCAGCTTCGCACATAGCAACTTGATCACCGTGCTGGATCAGCAGGGCCGGGTAGCGACTCAGTTGGAGGGCCTGGAAGCGGGCAACAGCGAAACAGTTGCCACTATACAGCAACTGGCAAAGCTTTGACTGAGATTTATAGAACTCCAATATCGCCAAACATGGTAGTGTGATCCTATAGATCGTCTGCCTGGATTCAGGATTGGAGTTTTGCCTTCCGATTGAGATAACTCATCCACCGGAAGATCCAGGCTATAGGCAAAAAGACAATGAGCATCCACCAACTCCAGTAACCGCAAGGCTTACTTCGAGGAAAAGCGCCGGGCATTGCGCCCGGTGTGTTAAAAGGCTTTGCCATTTGCATTGACTCTTCCCCGGGATCCTCAACCCTTCACTTCCTGCCTGCAGCTACTCGCTTGCAGTTTTCCTTCCCTCACGTTTCACCTCTCACGTCTCACGCTATCATCATGATCCTTCCGCTGCCGGTGTATTTTACCGCCTGAACATGGCCCAGGGCGTCGAGGGTGCCAAAGGTGATGGCCACGGCCATCACGAGTGAATAATCAGGGTAGTCCACTGTGTAGGGCAGCTGCAGCTCCAGGTCGGTTTCGGGCATTCCCTTCTTTACGCCCGTCCACTCGGTTCTCACTACGTGGGGAAGGTGGCTGCCCGGCGTCAGATCCGGTGTGTAGCCAAAGGGCGAGTAATACACGTCGGGCACTACGCCCAGGGATGCCAGCACCCTGAAGTAGGGGTGCGGTGTATGGGGATGGAAGTTAATGCCGGTGATGATTTCGGGGATGGTGACACGGGCGCTTAATGCATCTTTTTCGATGCTGCATAGGAGTGGTGTACGCAACAGGGTATCCAGTGATGTTTTGATGCTGAGGGTAAAGCCCTCCAACAGGTGCGGGTGACGCGATAGTCGTACCGATCGCTGGCTGTACACTCCTTCGGTGTCCAGTATTTGAATAGGTTTCATGGCTCCCTGCAGGGTGCCGCAATAAGAGTAATCAACGGTGGCGTCCAGCGGCTTTACGATGCGGTGCAGCCATTTAAAGGTGGTGACGCAGCCGTCCCACTCGCAGGCCATCTGGTCCCGGCGCCTGAAGCGGGGATCTTTTTTGGTTCGTTTGCCGGAGTGAATAGTTTTTTCCTTAACGAGGGTCTGCCCGGAAGTGCGGGACTTATAAAAGGTCAGGTTACCGATGGTGCCGGTAATATCCAGGGGTCCGTTTAGTTTTGCCATGGGGCTCGAATTTTAATATGTCAAAGAACTGTTTGCCTATAAATTTACGTCAAACCACACCCGAAAACAAGGGTGTTTTCACTATAGGCTCAACATTTCCTTTTAATTCCCAATTATTCCTATTTATTCCCATTTATGTAGCTATTGGAGACGTGTATATCTTAGGATGAAGTGCTGTTTTCTTCCTAATTCCTAATACCTATCCCGATACCTATCGGGACCAAATTCCTCAGCTACTCCCCACCCCAACCGCCCCTCATCCGCTCCTTATAGCAGCGGTTCAGCAACGGTTCAGGAGCGGTTCAGCAGCGGTATAGAGTGGGATGGAAGGGGCAAAAAGGAGGGGGCGGTTCGGTTTCAAAATGGAAGCGGCGGCAGATTCAAGAGGAAGGCAAAGGTCCAGGGCACAAGGATTGGGAGGAATAACCTGGGTTACAGCAGGGTAAAAGTATAGTAACTGTATAGGAACAGCCAGTTTTGACCGGAATAGGGCGGGGTCTTTACCGTATGGCGACCGCCTCTCAGCTGCCCCTTATACAGGCGGCCGAGAGGCGGCCGAGATCCGGTTGTGGTGCGGTTGAGATGCGGAGTTGGTAGGCTGTTACTACGGCATTTGTGTACTGTTACCCTGCTTTTGCCTCGGAGTTGATGTGGGACCAGCAAGCCGGCGGGTGCTGGCGTATCCATGTGCCACAGGGGAGACCTGGCGTTGAAGAAAGCAAATAATGCTAATGGCTATGGCCGGGACCTGATGAGGAAGGAAGGGAATTATCCTTAAGGCCGGGCCAGAGCGTGGTCGGCGTTCGTGCTTCCTTTTACCGCGCAGTTCCTCAATATTTCGCGGTTGGAGGGCCGCCCCCCCCCGGATTTCACCCACAGTCCGGGAACTGATAAAGATCATGCCGTAAACGCTGGCGGAGGAATACTTTTGGCATTCGTAACGTATAGAGTTACAATACGTAACGAGCGAACAATGACCGACAAAAGCGTGTTAGCACAACATACCATGTCCACAACTTGCTGACGCTTTGATCCCCTTTTTCCAAAGGGGATTTTTTATGCCCTCCCGGCGGGTTTCCTGCGCGATGGTTTGCCCTTATAAGTGTTTATTTAAAGCTGTGTTGCCTGTTCACCAATCGCTCCGGCAGGTGTACAGGAGCAGCACCAGGATGACGGCGCCCGTAAGGGCCGTAATGATCTGGGTAGGCTTTTTGTAGGTCTTTGATTTATAGATGGAGTAAAGAAGGGCGAAGACGACCAGCACCAGCGCTATGGATAAAATATATAGCATAAACTGTTTTTATGAACCAGGAGCATCACCACCAAAATCATTCCCAGCAGCCGGCTTCTGCGGCCCCGAAGCCACAGGCGCAGGCGGAGGGGCATCACCACCATCCGCAGCAGGATGGCAGGGTTGGGGAGGGGACTATGCACGACAAACATGCTGGCCACCACACGGGCGATTTTTTAAAGCGCTTCTGGCTGTGCCTGGTACTGACCGTTCCGGTGCTGGCCCTATCGGAGATGATCCAGCATTGGGCTGGTTTTCAGCTGACGTTCCCAGGTGACCGTTACGGGCTTCTTACCCTGGGCAGCATCATCTATTTTTACGGCGGCTCGCCGTTCCTTACCGGCATGGTGCGGGAGGTGAAATACAGGGCCATCGGCATGATGACGCTGGTGGCGCTGGCTATTTCGGTAGCGTATATCTATAGCGTGGCAGTCATTTTTGGGTTGCAGGGCATGGACTTTTTCTGGGAGCTGGCGACCCTGATCGATATCATGCTGCTGGGCCACTGGCTGGAAATGCGCTCACAGGGGGCCGCCTCCAATGCCCTGCAGGCCCTGGTGGCCCTGCTGCCTTCGGAAGTACACGTGGAGCGGGACGGTGGCGTAGCCGATATAGACCTGAAAGAACTCAAAAAGGAAGATGTGGCCCTTGTTAAGCCAGGAGAGAAGATCCCGGCGGACGGCGTGGTGCTGGAGGGGGCCTCTTATGTCAACGAAAGCATGCTGACGGGGGAAAGCGTTCCGGTGAAAAAGGAGCAGGGTGCCAAAGTCATTGCCGGCGCCATTAATGGCGATGGGGCTTTGCGGGTGCGGGTCACCGGCACCGGCCCGGAAAGCTACCTCAATAAAGTGATCCGGCTGGTGGAGTCGGCCCAGGGTGCTAAGTCCCGTACGCAAAACCTGGCCGACACCGTGGCTAAATGGCTGACGATCCTCTCCATTGGGGTGGGGGTAGCTACGTTTATCTACTGGTACAGCGTGGAGCGTGACCTCGCATTTGCCCTGGAGCGGCTGGTGACCGTTATGGTGACCTCCTGTCCGCACGCCCTGGGGGTGGCCATACCGCTAGTGGTGGCGATCTCTACCACGCGGGCGGCGGTCAGTGGCCTTTTGATCCGCAACCGGACGGCCTTTGAGAATGCCCGCAAGCTCACCACCATCATCTTCGATAAGACCGGCACGCTGACCAGGGGCTCGCACGAAGTACAGAAGGTGCTCACCCTCTCGGCAAGTTATACTGCTGATGACGTGCTCCGGTGCGCCGCTTCGGCCCAGCAGGCTTCGGAGCATTACATCGCCCGCGGCATGATCCGCAAGCTGGGGGAACAAGGCCTGCCGCTCTGGAGGTCGGAAGATTTCCAGTACCGGCAGGGGGTGGGCGTGGAGGCAACCATAAACGGTAAAAAGGTGGTCGTTGGTGGCCCCAATTATTTTTTGCAGCAGAAGGAGCCACTGCCGCAAATACCCGCGGAAGTGGACCAGGATACGGAAACGGTGAGCTTTGTACTCCTCGATGGGCAGCTGGCGGGGATTATTACCCTGGCCGACAGCATCCGGGAGCATTCAGCCCAGGCCATCCGTGCCCTGAAGGGCATGCACATCAAATCGTTCCTGCTCACCGGCGACAACGAAAAGATTGCCGCCGCGGTGGCCAACAAGTTAGGTATGGATGGTTACCTGGCTGGTGTGCTGCCCCACCAAAAGCAGGAAAAGATAAAAGAGTTTCAGAGCAGGGGCGAGGTGGTGGCCATGACAGGTGACGGGGTAAACGATGCCCCGGCCCTGGCCCAGGCCGATGTTGGTATAGCGGTGGGCAGCGGCACCGACGTGGCGGCGGAAACGGCCGATATCATCCTGGTGAACAGTGATCCGCAGGACGTGGTGGGCATGATCGCCTTCGGGAGGGCCACCTACCGCAAGATGGTCCAGAACCTGTTTTGGGCGGTGGGATACAACGTGGTAGCCAT
>DASWYM010000346.1:0-3298 GCA_036404975.1 Chitinophagaceae bacterium | reverse complement strand
CTCATCTTCCAACAGGAAAGGAACCACCTTGGTAAGTTGCACCGCTTCCTCTTCCGTATTGGTAAAGCCGGTGACCTCTTTTCCTTTGACCAGCGGCTCGCCGTTGGTGCTGCGGGCATGAAGCAGTACCGCGGGGGCATGGCATACGGCCGCTACCGGCTTTTGCGCCCGCCAGAAAGCTTCGATCAGGGCCACGGAGTCCGGGTCGATGCTCAGGTCCCACAGCGGGCCATGGCCGCCGGGGTAGAACACGGCGTCGAAGTCTTGAGCCCTTACCTCGAAAAGCCTTTTGGTGTGGGCCAGTTGCTTCTGCAGGGCCTTGTCTTCTTTAAAGCGGCGCGTGGCCTCGGTCTGGTTCTCCGGGGCCTCGCTCTTCGGGTCGATGGGCGGCTGCCCACCCCGGGGAGAAGCCAGCGTAATGTCGGCGCCGGCATCCTTAAACACATAGTAGGGAGCGGCAAACTCTTCCACCCAAAAGCCGGTCTTGTGGCCGGTATCCCCCAATTCGCTGTGCGAAGTCAGTACGATCAATATTTTCATAACCATTAGTTTAAAAAGTTCAGCAGGGGAGCAGCAATAACCAGGCCCCTACACCCCTTCACCTTCAACAAACAAAAGCCCCGGCAGTTCATCGCCGGGGCCATTTCTATACGATTATTTCTCTCCCGTTTCACTTCTCACGTCTCACTTTCCAACTCATCACTCACCACTCATCACTCATTGTCCTCAGTTCTTCAATATCTTAAACTCCACCCTCCGGTTCATTTGTCGCCCTTCGGGGTTGTCGGTTCCATCCTCGTTTGCATTAGGCGCTACCGGCACGGTCTCTCCATAGCCATGCGAGGTCACCCGGTCCGTGGCAATGCCCTTGGCCAGGATGTAGTCCATCACCGACTTCGCACGGTTATGGCTGAGGGTGATATTGTACTCATCCGATCCGCGGCTGTCGGTGTGGGCGCCCATCTCGATGGAGATCTTCGGGTTCTCCTTCAGCAGCTTCACTACACGGTCGAGCTCCAGGAACGACTCGGGCCGCAGGTCCCACTTGTCGAAATCGAAGAAGACATTGTTGAGGCGCACCACCTGCCCTATCTCGATGGGTACGAGGAAGAGGTCCTTGTGGATCTCCACGTAGCCAGCCTTCACCAGCGAGTCGAGGTTGAGGTTCTCGGAGATGGCAAAGAACTTATCGGCGGACGCACGGATGCTGTAGTTCTTGTCGTAGGGCAGCACCATCTTGAACGAGCCGTCCTCGGGCGAGGAAATGCCGTTGCCCGCCTCGGTGCCGTCGGGCAACACCTCGTACACCAGCTGGGCGCTCAGCGGCTCGCCGGTCTTGCGGTTGTACACGTTGCCGCTCACCAGCACCACGGGATCGGGCTTCTCGCGCTCCAACAGCTTGACGCGCACGATATCGCTTTCGCCGTAAGAGTCGCGGTGCGAGCTCATGTAGGCATACTCACCGCCGGCGTCCAGGGTAAAGAAGGCGTCCCAGTCGGGGGTGTTGATGGGCTCGCCCAGGTTCACCGGGTCGCTCCACTTCGTCCAGGTGGCGTCGAGGCGTTTGGTCATCCAGATATCGTTATCGCCCACCCCGCCGGGGCGGTTGGAGCTGAAGTAGAGGGTTTCGCCATCCGCGGCCAGGTAAGGCGTCATCTCGTCATAGTTCTTCAGGTTGATCTTCTTGCCGAGGCTTTTGGGTTCCGTCCAGGTGCCGTCGGGTTCCAGGAAGCACACAAAGATGTCGTTGTTATAGCCGCCGGTTTCGGTGGTCATGTACAGCAGCAGGGTTTTGCCGTCGTGGGCCATGGTGGCGCCGTTCTGCCGGCCGTTGTCGTACTTGTGGTAGTTCTTGATCAGCAGCATCTGCGGCTTGCTCCAGGTGCCATTTTTCTGGCGGTGGCTCATGCTCACGCCGTTGCCGTAGTAATCGCCATCGATAAATGCATTGCGGATAAGGATGCGGTTGTTGTCGGGCGACACCCAGTATACGGCGTTGTAGTGATAGGTGTTCAGCGGGTAGTCCATATGGATCGCTTCGCTCCACCTGCCGTTGGAGTCCCGCTCGGAGTACCAGATGTCCTGCGAGTTGCGGATCGAATTGTACTTCGTGTTGTAGGGATGGTTCTGGCAGATAAAGAACAACAGGTTGCCGTCGGCCGAAATGGTAGGACGCAACTCCGGCAGGTCCGAATTGATATTGCGGCCAATGTTCTCGATCTTGATGATGGTGCTCTCTTTAATGACCAGTTCTTTCTGCGCCACCAGCGTGCCAGAGGTGTCGGGGGAGGGCTGGGCTTGCGCTTCGTACAGGCACACGAGGAGTGCCAAAAGGGACAGGACCTTTTTCATGGGGTTTGGATTTTGTTCAATAGGGGGACAAAATAGTAATTAATTCCCGGTTTTAAAAACAGGGAGCCTTACCTGCTTCTCCAGGGTCGCAGGTAAGCAAGGGAGTTAGGTCCTAGTACTGGGCGTTCCAGCGGATGCGGCGCCAGGCCCAGATGACGATCAGGGCAAAGCCCACAATCCCCGCCGCGGTGATCACAATCCCGGAGACACTGAGATAGGACAGCAGGTAAATGATGGCACCCAGGCCTATGGCCAGCAGCAGGGCAATCAGGATGGTAGAGCCGATGGCGTCGTTCTGGTACTTTTTTCTAAGGCTTTTGGCAAAGAGGATGTAATTCTTTACCGCCTGCCTGATCTTCTTCAGGGAAAAGAAGGCGCCTTTCTTTTTCTCTACCTTGATCACCGGGGCGGCGGTCGCCGGTACGCTCGCAAGGGGTAGGGACGCTGCCGCCGGGGCACTGTGCAGGGTAAAGGCAATCATAAAGCCGAAGAGCAACAGGAGGTTTCTTTTCAGGGCAGTGCTAAAATGCATGAGGGGTTAGTTTAGGTTGATGAATAAGGGCTGTAGTCACCGGGCAGGACAGTTCCAAAATACAAAACATACCCCTAAAGTGGAAGAGCTTGCCTCCCGTTTTTTCACCTTCCTGTTTCCCTGTACCTGTTCCGGTCCTTATTGTTTCTGCGGCCAGGCTATGTTGCCGTTTTCACCACTTCCCATCCATAGATAGCCAGTCCATACTCCCTGTATGACGGGTATTTGACCGGTATGAAACCAGTATCTATATATATACCGGTTATATACTGGTCAGATACTGGTTTGATACTGGTCGGATACTGGTCAACCCCGGCTGGGGATGGGCGGAAAGAAGCCTTTGGTTATGTAAATGACACCCGTGAAGGGGCATTTGCGACAAAGAAAAAAGGAGCCGAAGCTCCTTTAGAGTAC
>DASWYM010000345.1:0-7849 GCA_036404975.1 Chitinophagaceae bacterium | reverse complement strand
CAGCCGCCCCTTATACAGGCGGCCGGGAGGCGGCCGGGATCCGGCCGAGATGCGGTTGTGAGGCGGGGTAGAGATACTGTTCCTATAGCGTTACTATACTGTTACTAGGCTGTTACCCCGGAGTAAGGCTGCAGTAAATGAGTGGAAGGCTTAAGGCCTGGGTCAACGTGGTAAAGAGCGGCACAGCCATTTCAGGTGAGGCGTGCGGTATTCAGCCACAGTTCATCATAATGTATTGGGACCCCGCCTTAGGTAGTGATGGGAAGCGTATTATTACGAAACCTGGCTAAAACGTACTTCTCAGGGTTATATTGATGTTCCGTCCCGGGGCAGAGAAGCCGGAGGCAAAATACCGGTAATTGCGGTCCAGGATATTTTCCACCCCCGCCTGCAGGGTGAGGTGCCGGTGCAGGTCAACGCTGGCCTTCAGGTTCAGGGTCATCCACGAAGGCATGCCTTCGGGTGTGGCATACTGGAGGTTGTCTTCGCCATTCGGGTTATAATCCTTCAACCGCTTCCAGCCGTTGTACAGGGCATAGGCTTCGGCACTGATCCGGCTGCCGGTGTAGGAGACGCTGGTCTTTCCAAAGACGGGAGGGATATGATCCAGGGGCACCTTACCGCTCTTTTGCCGCTGCTGTCCATAGGTGTAATTGATAGTGGAATAAAGGCGCAGCGCCCGGGTAAAGTCTACGGTGGCCGCAGCATTATAACCATAGAGGATAGCCCGGTTGACGTTCTGGTTGGCGAATACCCGTACGTTGCCACCGTTGTAGAAGGCGGAGTCTTTGCCGTCCAGCTGGTAGGGAGCCAGCGCAATGGCATTGCGAAACCAGGTATAAAAGCCGGTTGCTTCCAGGCGTACCCGCTCTCCAAACGCCTGGCTGATACCCAGGTCCACGTTAGAGGTGTACTCCGGTTTAATATCCGGGTTCGGGACTATCAGCTGGTTGCTGCCCGACTCGAATACACGCGAAGCGTCGTCTATGTTTGGAGCCCGGAAGCCTGAGGCGGCTCCTAAAGTAAGGCGTGTGGCGTCGGTGGGCATATACACCAGGCCAATGTTGCCTGTCAGCGCAGCATTGGCCTGTTCGATTTCAGTAAAGGGAAACCGGAAGAACGAATTATCGGCTATGGTCGAACGAAGGGATATCACCTGCAAACGGATACCATCGTTCAGTACCCACTTTCTGCCGCCGAACTTAAAGGTGTGCTGAGCGTAGGTGCCGTAATATTTCATACGGTTCTCCCCGTTGGGATAACGGCTGTCCAGTGGTGAGATGGCACCGGTTTGGATGTTCACCCGGTTAGCCGAGGAGGACAGGTCGTTGAGCTGCATATCGGCACCTACCGTCAGTTCATGGGCACTCCACAGCTTGCGGACGTCGATTACAGCAGCCAGCACATCCAATTCTTCGTAGCGGTTGTCCAGGCGGTCGTAGCGCTGGTACTCGCGCTGGTGCCTGCTTTCTTCTATATGCTGGTAGCTGACAATAGAGCGCAGGTTAGTAAAGAAACCGACTGAGTCTGCGCTGAACTCGTAGGCTGCCAGGGTCCTTTGCTGCGGTCCGTAATACCATTCGGCCCACCGAAGGGCGCCATTGCGCTGGTCCTGCAGGCGGTCGTAGCGGGGAATATCACTGGAGTTGGAGAACTGCAGGTTCAGGGTGTGCGCTACCCGTGCAGAGGGCTTGTAGAGCAGCTTTTGGGTAATGTCCCACTGACTGTAGCCGGAGAAGCGCTGGTTACGGTCGTCGGGATTGGTGACCACGTAGTCGGCTCCGTCCCTTGTTTCAATATACTGCGTGCGGCGTCCAAAGTCAGGATAGTCGTCAGGATACTCGTCGCCCATGCGCAGGTCGTCAAAGTCGCTGTAATTATAAGATTGCAGCCAGGCCAGCTTGCCGCTCCCCACGCTGAGGTCCAGGTGGCCGGTCTTTTCATGGTTGGCGCTGCTGTAGCGGGTAAAGGCAGAGCCCGTCCACAGCAACTTACCGGAATCCGAAAGCCGGGGCATTTTGGTGCGCATATGCACCACGCCACCCAGGGCATCGCTGCCGTAAAGGGTAGAAGCAGGGCCATAGAGTACTTCCACGCGCTCCAGCATGTTCTGGTCTACGGTGATCACGTTCTGGAGATGACCGGCCCTATAGATGGCGTTGTTCATACGTATACCATCCACCACCAACAGCACCCGGCTGGCTTCAAAGCCCCGCACTACGGGACTGCTGCCGCCCTGCTGGCTTTTCTGTACAAATACATTCCCGCTGTTGATGAGCAGGTCGCCGGTATTCTGGCTATTTAATTGGGCGATGCGCTGGGCGGAGATGACTTCTATCTTTTGCACTATATTCTTCCGGTGCTCGGCAAATTTGTTGGAGTAAATGATCACTTCTCCCAGGCTCTTTTCGCTCAGAGTATCCTGCGCACGGGAAGTAAAGGATAAGCCCAATACAAGGCTTAGCCACGCAATTCTGTTCATTAAAGGATGTAGTTTTCGTAAGTAATTCTGGTTCCGAAGGTAAGCATTACTGTGATGGGGGAGGAGGCAGTAAAGACTGGTGGCAGCAAGTTAAAAAGAACAGCAGGCAATGGCCGATTTTTAAAGATTCTCCTTATAGTCATAAGGGCGCATAAGCCTATTTCAGGGATAAAAGAAACCGGTAACAAAGGCGTTGCCGCCCTCATTACCGGTTTGTATTGATATCGAACGTCGGTCCGTCGTACCTGGTACGACGGTTGTCTACAGGCAAAAAGTAAAAACCTTAACGCAGCTGTTAGCTGTTGATCAGCACCTGGCCGGTCATTTCTTTCGGAATGGGCAGTCCCATCATGGTCAGGATGGTTGGTGCAATATCTCCCAGCTTGCCGGGATTGATGCTGCCGCGCCACTGCTTGTCGATGATAAAGAAAGGTACCGGGTTGAGCGTATGGGCCGTGTTGGGCGTGCCGTCCTCGTTGATCAGGTAATCAGAGTTGCCGTGATCAGCGGTCAGGAAGGTGGTATATCCATGGGCCAGGCCGGTGGTGACCACTTTCTGCACGCACTGATCCACCGTTTCCACTGCTTTGATGGCTGCTTCCCATACGCCCGTATGACCCACCATGTCGGCATTGGCAAAGTTCAGGCATACGAAATCCACCTTACCCTTTTCCAGCTCAGATACTATGGCGCCGGTCACTTCAAAGGCGCTCATCTCGGGCTGCAGGTCGTAGGTGGCAACTTTGGGAGAGGCTACCATCAGACGCTCTTCACCTTCAAAAGGCTTCTCACGCCCACCGCTGAAAAAGAAGGTCACGTGGGGATACTTCTCTGTCTCGGCAATGCGGATCTGGGTCTTCTTGTTAGCTTCCAGCACTTCACCCAGCGTGTTGTTCAGGTTATCGGTAGAGAACACCACGTTCACGCCCTCGTATGTGGCATCGTACTCGGTCATGGTGGTGTAGTGCAGGTTCAGCTTGTGCATATCGTGGGTGGGGAAATCCATCTGGGTCAGCGCCTTGGTGATCTCGCGGCAGCGGTCCGTACGGAAGTTAAAGCACAGCACAGCGTCGCCGTCCTTTATGGTGGCTACCGGGCCGGCGCCGTTCATAATGATGGTCGGCTTGATGAACTCGTCGGTCACGTTGTGCTCGTACGAAGACTGGATGGCCTCCAGGGCGGAAGTAGCCGTTGGGCCTTCGGCTTTCACCAGGGCATCGTAGGCCAGCTTTACCCTTTCCCAGCGGTTGTCGCGGTCCATGGCAAAGTAGCGGCCGCTGATACTGGCGATCTTGCCGGTAGAGTGGGCGATGTGCTCCTCCAGCTCCTTGATAAAGGCATAACCGCTCTTCGGATCGGTATCCCGACCGTCGGTAAAGGGGTGCACATATACCTGCGTCAGGCCTTTTTGCTGGCACACGTCCAGGATCGCTTTAACGTGGTTGATGTGGGAATGTACCCCGCCATCGCTCACCAGCCCGATGAGGTGCAGGGGCTTGTTGTTGTCCAGGGCGTATTGGATAGCGTTCAGGAACTGTGGGTTCTGGGCCAGCTCGCCCTCGCGGATGGCTACATTGATGCGTTGCAGCTCCTGGTACACCACGCGGCCGGC
Source organism: Chitinophagaceae bacterium (assembly GCA_036404975.1). Taxonomy (GTDB): domain Bacteria; phylum Bacteroidota; class Bacteroidia; order Chitinophagales; family Chitinophagaceae; genus Flavisolibacter. Next base: position 3,755 of record DASWYM010000345.1, on the reverse strand, counting down.
ACCCAGGTTCAGGTGACCTACTTCCGAGTTGCCCATCTGGCCTTCGGGCAGGCCTACTGCCTCACCACAGGTGGTCAGGGTAGTATTGGGGTACTGGCTATAGAGGGAACTGACAAAGGGAGTTTTAGCGTGCTGGATGGCATCCGATGCAGGTACTTTCCCAAGGCCCCAGCCATCCATAATGATCAGAATTACTTTTTTTTGCGACATATAGGTTCGATTCTTTGATAAAGAAGTGCAAAGCTACCAAATCGTAAAGGTTTTGTTTATATTAGTGTACAGAACCCTTAAAATCCGTACTATGGCACATTTTTCGAGCCTTCCGGGGCAAATAATGCTAACCCATATGCAAAAATTTTTAACACTCACCACTGCCGTCCTCCTCTTGACGCTTAGTGCCTTCACGCCCCTGAAAGGGCTGGATGATGTCATTAACGCGCTGCGTACGGGTAATGCCACCGAAATGTCCAAGTACATCGACGACAACGTGGAGATCTCCCTTCCCGATAAAACCGGCTCCTACAGCCGGGCCCAGTCTATTGTGATCCTACAGGAATTCTTTAACAACAATGGCGTAAAGGGCTTTGACGTTAAGCATAAAGGCGATAACGGCGCCAACCAGTTTGTCATCGGTACCCTGCAAACCAAGGCCGGCAGCTACCGCACCACGGTATTTATGAAATCGAAGAACGGCCGCCAGCTGGTCAAAGAGATTCGCTTCCAGTCCACCTAACAGAAAAAAAGCTTAGATAGAGCAAACCCGCTTCCCCAAAAGGAGCGGGTTTTTCTTTGCCAGTATGTTCCCCTCATCGGGATTTTTACCTGTCTTTCAGCGCTTTTCTTCCTAACCACTCACCACTCACCACTCATCACTCCGGCTTAATGCTTGCAGCTTATCGCTAACAGCCTTTACACCAGAGGCTATTTTCAAATACTTTTGCGCTATGATCGACTTCAATGCACAGTTACATAAGCTTATTGATGCTGCCCTGCAGGAAGATGTTGGCGACGGGGACCACTCTACGCTCTGTTGTATTCCGGCCGATGCCAAAGGCAAGGCTGTCCTGAAGATCAAACAGGATGGGATACTGGCAGGAGTGGACGTTGCTGAGCGGATCTTTAAGTATAAGAAGCCCTCGGCGCAGTTTACCCGGCACAAAAGCGATGGCGAAGTAATGAAGAGCGGGGAAGTGGCTTTTGAACTGGAAACCTATGTGCACACCATCCTGCAGTGCGAGCGGCTGGTGCTCAACATCATGCAGCGCATGAGCGGGATCGCTACCCTTACCCGCCAGTACACCGACCGGCTGAAAGGCTACAAGACCCGCCTGCTTGATACGCGCAAGACCACACCAAACTTCCGCTTGCTGGAAAAGGAAGCGGTACGCCTTGGCGGGGGCGTCAATCACCGCTTTGGTCTTTTCGATATGATCATGCTGAAGGACAACCATATTGACTACAGCGGCGGGCTGGAGAATGCCATCACCCGGGCGCATGAATATGTGCAGAATTATAAACCCGGGCTGAAGATCGAAGTGGAGACCCGCTCGCTCGACGATGTAAAGAAGGTGCTCCAGATCGGCAGGGGAAAGGTATTCCGCGTCATGCTGGACAACTTCAAACCCGAAGACGTAAAAGAAGCCGTTACCCTTATCGGTGAAGCGTTCGAGACGGAAGCCAGCGGCGGCATTAACCTGGAGAATATTGAGCTCTATGCTGCAACCGGGGTGGACTTCGTCAGTGTAGGCGGCCTCATCCACCAGGCCCGCAGCCTTGACCTGAGCCTGAAGGCTGTGATTGTATAACGCCCCGATGACTTATTGACCTAATGACCCAATGACTTTCCCATGAGCAAAAAGAATAAAAGCGATAAACACGGTTTTGTCTACAGCACCGATCCCAATTTTCGTTTTGAACAGGAAAACGAGGCCGCTCAGGATACCCTGCCCCCGCAGCAACAGAAACTAAAGGTAAAACTGGAGACCAAGCACCGCGGCGGCAAGACCGTGACCCTGGTGGACGGTTTTGCCGGCAAGGAGGAAGACCTGGAGGAGCTGGGTAAAAAGCTGAAGAACTACTGCGGCACGGGTGGTTCGGCCAAGGATGGCGAGATCATCGTGCAGGGCGACCAGCGCGACAAGGTGCTGCAGTGGCTGCAGAAGAACGGCTACACTAACGCAAAGCGTATAGGATGATCCTGCGCCTGCTTATTGCGGCTGCCATCCTGTCCAGCATCATGGCGGTGTATGGCTTTATCCAGTTCGTACGCTTCCGCATGAAGGAGCAGGAGCAAAAGGAGAAGTTCTATTACGAGCTTCATGCCTATGCCCTTTTCATTCTCTTTTTGATCGGCATTGTCGTCATGCTCTATATGGGCAGCCAGCCCTGAAGTCACCTTTCTGCACAGGATTTCTTAGTCTTACGTAAGAAGGGGGCTATTTTAATCAGCCAGGGGCTGATTCGCTTTCATACGCTTCAGCACGGCCTCATAATCTCCCGTTGGATAGCCCATCTTTTGGCGCAGTCCGACGGCACGTTCCGCAGCTTGCAGGGCCCCTTTCCTGTTGCCCAGTTGATAGGCCAGGTGGGAGTAGGTGTCGAGTATTTGCGGGCTCTCGTAAAATTGTAAGGCCCGCTCACTCCATTGCATAGCGGTTTGGAGCAGTTGTTTGTCCTTCGTTCTCTTATAAACATTCCAGGCTCCGTTGTTCAGGTCTGCTGCATAGCGTTGCACGACTGGAGCATAGGCAATAGTGGCGTACCGTCTGGTGCCGCCATCCGGCATCAGGGTATCGCGTTTGGGACTTTTCGCAATCAGGTCCATCCGGCGCAGGGAATCTACTCTCTTGACCGAGTCAACCGGGATAGCCATGTAAAACTGGTTGTAGTAGCGGATGGCTTCCGAAACATAGCGAATCGAGTCGGCTGTATTTTCATAGTACCGCATCATCTGGAAAGTATAGCCTTTCTCCCCGGCTTTCTGATCCGGGTGGTAGGTGCCCCGGCAAAACATGGCCACCCTGCGGGCGCGTGCCTCATTCTTCTGTTCAATGGCGGCATTCATTCCCTTCGAAATGATCTCCCGGTTGATGGCGACGCGCTGTTGCAGGGCCATCGCCATCCACGCCTTTCTGAATTCGTTGGAATTCCTGCGCATGTACCGGTCGGCTTTGCTGTCCAGCTGAGGCGCCATCTGCGCCAGGAACATGAGCGTGTGGGTAGACTGTAACGAGTCCTCCGGCAGCAGGTCGACGTATTCATCCAGCAGAATATCGGTGGAGAGCCCCAGCGAGCGCTTCTTCAGCAGCAGGCTTTCTAAAAAGCCGGGGCTTCGGTTGCCGCTTCGGAACTGTCTTTCCAGCTCGTCTATCTTTAACGACTCCCCAGCCTTGTTCAGGGCCACATCAATTTCCGTAAAGTAGTCCTGCGAGCGGCTGGTCGTGCGCGGAAAGCGGTGCAGCAGGGTGCTGTTGTGATCAATGAAAAAGGTGCCGAATGCCTTGCCCAGGTTATAGCGTTCAATGATTTCGTTGCGATCGGGGTGGGCGGCTGAGATCTTTACCGGCAGAAAGGCTTCATTTACCCGTTTGCCCAGGCTTTTATCGGAGAGGCCCTTGTCGGCCACTTCGTTACACTGTTCGCAATCCTCGGATTCAAACTGGAGGAAGATAATCCTGCTCTCCTTATAGGAACGCTTCAAGGCCTCATCAAAAGAGATTTCCTGGAAGGCTACCTGGCCATAGCTGCTGAAGGTC
>DASWYM010000344.1:0-10819 GCA_036404975.1 Chitinophagaceae bacterium | reverse complement strand
TGGGTGCAAGAGTACGCCTTTGGAAACAAAGAAATGGTTCTCGAATGAGTTATTTCTATATCAAGGCCCTGCACATCATTTTTGTCGTCACCTGGTTCGCGGGCCTGTTTTACATCGTACGCCTGTTTATATATAATACCGAGGCCGCAGAGAAGAGCGAACCCGAGCGCTCCATCCTTCACCGGAACTTCAGTGTCATGATCCGCCGCCTGTGGATGGGCATCACCTGGCCCTCCGCCATCCTGACCCTCCTCTTCGGTCCCTGGCTATGGATCCTTTTGTGGAAGTCCACACCCGACTGGCTCCTGATCAAGGTGGGCTTTGTCGTAGGGCTCTACGCCTACCATTGGGTGCTGCACCGCATGTACCAGCAGCAGATGCGGGGTGAATTCCGGTATACCTCCATGCAACTCCGCGTGTGGAACGAGGTGGCTACTATCTTCCTGGTCGCCATCGTCATGCTCGCCACCGTCAAGCAAAGCCTCAGCGTGGTGTGGGGGTTGGTAGGCCTGGTACTCTTTATCATCCTGCTCATGAGCGCCATCAAGATCTATAAGCTCGTACGGGAGCGGAGCGCGTAGGGTGAATGGTGAATGATGAATGCTCAGAAGTCACAAATCCTGTTGTAATGAGTCTGGAGATTCATTACCGGGACCTTTCATAATCCACAGGATAGGTCCCCATCTGCCGCAGATCCGCAATGTCAAAGAACTGGCGGAAGAACACTTTTGCTCTTCCACTATAAAGGTCTTCAACATACGCGGTATAAAGAAGTACCCCGGGTCTACATGGGTCTATCTTTCCTGTTTCTTCCTGTTTGGGGTCTATGAATGAGTGAGGAGTAATGAGTGATGGTTAGCGCCAACGAGAAACGAGAAACCAGAAACTTCCCCTCCAACTTCCAACATCAAAAAAGCCCCGCAACTCTTGCAGGGCTCTATCTATTCATATAGCAGATGTCTTTAATTATATGGCTTTGCTGAACAGCGGCTTGTCCTCGGTGGATTTGTTGCGCAGCAGGTACAGGTCGAAGGCGCTGCAGATATTGCGGATGAAATAATGCCCTTGCGGGGTCAGTTGCACGCCCTGTTCGTTCCAGGTCAGCAGGCCGTCCTCGGCCAGGTCCTTCAGCTTCGGGAAGCTGTACTCCCGCAGCAGGGGCAGGTGCTCAGGCTTAAAGGTGGTGGCTGCCCGGCAGCTGATGTCCAGGATATACTGGCGGAAGTCCTTATCCTCCTCGCTGAGCAGGTAGCCCCGGCGGATAGAGAGTTGCCCTTCGCGGATATCTTTATAATAATCATGGAGCGTCTTTTCGTTCTGCGCGAAGGCCGTGCCAGCGTCCGAGATGGAGGAAACCCCCAGCCCCAGCAGCAGGCCGGTGTTCTGGGTGGTGTATCCCATAAAGTTGCGGTGCAGCCTGCCGTTCTTCCACGCCTTGTACAGATCGTCGTGGGGCAGAGCAAAGTGGTCCATACCGATGTCTTCGTAGCCATGCTCCATCAGCAGTTCCTTGCCAATGAGATAGAGCTGGATCTTGTCCTCGGCCGAAGGCAGGTCGTTCTCATCGAAAAGGCGCTGGGCTTTGCTGGTCCAGGGCACGTGGGCGTAGGAATAAAAGGCAATGCGGTCGGGCTTCAGCTCGATCACCTCGTTGATGGTGCGCTCTATGCTCTCCAGGGTCTGCTTCGGCAGGCCGTAAATCAGGTCGAAGTTCACCGAGGTGAAGCCTACGGCGCGGGCGTTTTCGGTAGCGCGCTTTACGTTCTCGATCGGCTGGATGCGGTTGATGATGCGCTGCACTTCGGGGTCGTTGTCCTGCACGCCGTAAGAGATCCGGCGGAAGCCGAGGTTGTATAATACTTTCAGGTGTTCCAGGGTGGTGTTGTTGGGGTGACCCTCGATGCTGAACTCTTTTTGCGGGTGCAGGATGCTGCCCTTCAGGATAATATCCATCACGCGCTTCAGGTTGCGGGGCGAAAAGAAGGTGGGCGTACCGCCACCGAGGTGCAGCTCGCGGATCACAGGGGTCTGCTGCATCAGCTTACGGTAAAGCTTCCACTCTTTTTCCAGCACCTGCAGGTACTCCTCTTCTACACTGTGGTTGGTAGTGATCTTTTTATTGCAGCCGCAATAGGTGCACAGCACTTCGCAAAACGGCAAGTGGATGTATATACTGATTCCATTAGTGTGGTTCTGGTCGTTGAAACGCACTTTGAACGCGTTTTGCCAGGCGTCCATGTCCAGGTGGTCCTTCCAGAAAGGAACAGTCGGGTAGCTGGTATACCGGGGTACCGGCTGGTTGTATTTTCTGACTAATAAAGGGTTGACGTCCACACTTTTCATATTACAAAACTATCTTTTGAGTGATGGCCTACCTCTGACTTAAATGCACGTCCCATATGATTTAGATCATTCTAAACAGGCTTGATTGTCAAAGAATTGTCATTCTTGGTCAGGCCTGATTACGCTCCATTAAATAAATAAGATCTCAAAGTCACTTTTGCGCATCGCGAGTCCTTTTTATCGCATTGCGTAAGCAGCTTTTCCTCATTGCGTAACAATAAAGCAGCCACAGCAGGAGAATTTTGCGACCGCGAACCAACAATATCGACAACCAACATTATGTATAAGAGATTATTTATTATGGCCGCTTTAGGAACCAGCCTGGTTGCCAAGGCGCAGCAAAGTGTGGCAAAAGTATTTCACGACGACTCCACCAAGCCTACCCATAAATATTTATCGGAGATCACCGTAGTAGGCCGCGCCAGCAAAAGCGACTACCACCAGATGCCCGAAGTGGTGGGTACCAGCATCTACGCCGGTAAAAAGAACGCTCTTATTGTTCTGGATAATGTGCAGGGGAACGTGGTAACCAACACCATGCGCCAGGTGCTGGCCAAGGTGCCCGGCATCCACGTATGGGAAAGTGACCCCAGCGGCATCCAGATCGGCATCGCGGCCCGGGGCCTGAGCCCCAACCGCAGCTGGGAGTTCAACGTGCGCCAGAACGGCTACGACATTTCGGCCGATCCCTTTGGCTACCCCGAAGCTTATTACAACCCCCAGTTGCAGGCTGTGCAGCGCATCGAAGTGGTGCGCGGGCAGGGAGCCCTGCAATATGGTCCCCAGTTTGGCGGCTTGGTGAACTACATCCTGCGCAACGGAAGCGAGATCAATAAGCCCTTTGAGTTTGAAACGCAACAAACCCTGGGCAGCAACAACATGATCAACAGCTACAACGCTATTGGCGGCAATACCGAAAAAGTGCACTACTACGCTTTCTTCGACCATCGCAACGGCGAGGGCTGGCGCCAGAACAGCCGCTACTTCACCAATGCCGGCTTTGGTACCGTCACCTACCGCATTACCCCTAAGTTTTCCCTGTCGGCCGAACTCATGCGTTCGCACATCCGCAGCCAGCAGCCGGGCGGACTAACCGATGCACAGTTCCAGCAGGACGCCCAACAAAGCCTGCGCAGCCGCAACTGGTTCGATATTACCTGGACCACCCCGGCTCTGATCGCCAACTACCAGATCAGCGACAAGGCCAAGTGGAATACCAAGCTCTTTGCCGTGATCGGCGACCGCAACAGTGTGGGCTTTATGCAGTCGATTACCACGAAGGACAGCATCAACGCCGCCACCAAAAATTATAACCCCCGCACCGTGCAGCTCGATAAGTACCGCAACTTCGGGTTGGAAAGCCGCTTTATCAGCGATTATAACCTGGGCGGAATGGAAAACACCTTCTCAGGCGGTATCCGTGCCTACACCGGTACCACTACCCGCCTGGCGGATGGCGTGGGTTCCACCGGTTCTGACTACGATCTGGGTGTCACCGGCAACTGGCCCAAGGATATCGAATACGATTCGTACAATGCGGCCGTCTTTGTAGAGAATATCTTCCGCATCAGCGATAAGTTCCTCGTCGTGCCGGGACTTCGTTATGAGTGGCTGGAAGCAAAAGCCTCGGGGCGCAACGGCTTCAAGAACGGTACGCCTATTATCCTGGAGAACCAGCAGCGGGGCCGCAGCTTCCTGCTGCCCGGTGTAGGTGCCGAATACCATGTTACCCCCGCTACCGAAGTGTATGCCAACTACACGCAGGCTTACCGCCCGATGCAGTTTGCCGACCTGACCACGCCGCCGACTACCGACGTGGTGGATGCAAATCTTGAAGACGCCAAGGGCTATAATGTGGACCTGGGCTACCGCGGCAAGATCAAAAACTTCCTGCAGTTTGATGTGAGCGGCTTTTTCCTGCAGTACAACAACCGCATCGGAATCATCGAGCAGCAGCGCCAGGACGGCACGTTCTATAACTACCGTACCAACGTAGGTAACAGCACCAGCAAAGGCTTCGAAGGCTACGCTGAATTCAACGCCGCCCGTGCCTTTGTTCCGAATAGTACGACTGCCGACCTCTTGATCTTCGGATCGTATGGCTACACCGATGCCCGCTATGGGAACTTCCAGGTGATCAGAAAGAACAGCAGCAACCAACTGGTAGAAACAAACCTGAAGGATAAGAAAGTCGAAAATGCTCCCGAGCACGTGCTGCGCGCCGGTATCACCGCAGGCCTGAAAGGCTTTTTGCTGACCGGCCAGGTAAGCCGGGTGAGCGAAGTGTTCTCCGATGCCAACAACACTGTTACCCCGACAGCCAATGGCCAGAATGGCCTGGTTCCGGCCTATACGGTTACCGATCTGACCGCTTCTTATAAGTTCACGAAGAACCTGAATATAAAGGCTGGTGTGAACAACCTCTTTGATGAGCGTTACTTCACTCGCCGCGCCGGTGGCTACCCCGGTCCCGGTTTACTGCCTGCTGACGGAAGAACTTTCTTCCTGTCGCTTGGCGCTAAGTTGTAGACAGTACTTTAGGAATAAAAATCAGCAAAAGCCCCGCACCTGCGGGGCTTTTGCTATCGCCGCATACGCTGATTAAGAAAGGATTTCGCTAATGTTTTATAGGGTTGGGGGTTCTTTACTCACCACTGACCACTCACCACTCACCTTCATAAAAGGCGTACCTTTAAGGGGTAAAAACATCTTCAAAACACCCCTTCGTATGAACCTGCCTATTCCCATAGCGGTGGTCATACTGGCCATCTCCCTCTCGCTCTCCCAGGACGGCTACAAAGAACAAAGGGAAAAGATGGTAAGGCAACAGATCGAGCGCCGCGGTGTGAAGGACCCTGCCGTGCTCCGGTCGATGCGCACCGTGGAGCGCCACCGCTTCGTGCCGCCGGGTAGTGCGTCGGAGGCCTATGAGGATGGTCCCCTGCCCATCGGCTATGGCCAGACCATCTCGCAGCCCTTTATCGTGGCCTACATGACCGAGGTGATCCGCCCCCGCCCCGAACACAAGGTGCTGGAGATCGGTACCGGCTCGGGCTACCAGGCCGCCGTGCTGGCCGGCATCGTTAAAGAAGTATACACCATCGAGATCGTGCCGCAGCTGGGCACCTCGGCCACCACCCGGCTCAAGAACCTCGGCTACAAAAACGTGAAGGTGAAAGTGGCCGACGGCTACTGGGGCTGGAAGGAGGCTGGCCCCTTTGATGCCATCGTGGTGACTGCCGCTGCCGAGTTCATCCCGCCGCCCCTGCTGGAGCAGCTAAAGGAGGGCGGGCGCATGGTTATACCCGTAGGCTCGCCGTTTATGAACCAAAACCTCATGCTGGTGGAGAAACGCAAGGGCCGCAACCTAACGCGGAGCCTCATGCCGGTAGTTTTTGTGCCCTTTACCCGCCAGAAGTAACGTGCCCTCCTTTAAATCCAGGAAGCTTGAAGGCCAGCTATACCATATACCGGGTTCACCTTTCCATCGGGCTGCTCTCTGCAGCCCTTATTGCTTTCCAGCTGGCGCTCATGCAGGTGCTCTCTATCGTGCAGTGGCACCACTTCGCCTACATGGTCCTCTCGGTGGCCCTGCTCGGTTTTGGGGCGGCAGGCACTTTCCTCGCCCTGCTGCGCGAACGGCTCCTGGCCCGCAGCGCCACCATTGTGCCTGCCCTGATGTTGGCCACAGGCCTCGCTATGGCGGTACTGGTGGATGCGGTGCAGCTGCCCTCTGTCCGGTTCGACTCCTACCTGCTTTTTGCCGATTACAGCCATTGGGGGCGGCTGCTGGTCACTTACCTGGTCTTCTTCCTGCCCTTCTTTTTGGGTGCCCTGGCCATTGGGATGGTCTTTGTGCGCGAGGCCGCCGCCATCGGCAGGATCTACTTTGCGAACCTGCTCGGCTCGGGCGCAGGAGGGCTGCTTGCGCTGGGCCTCGCCTGGCTCTTTATCCCGGCCCGGATCCCTGCCCTGATAGCTGCCCTGCCTATCCTGGCCGCCCTGGTAATCCTGCCCCGGGCAGGACGGGTGCCCCTGGCCCTCTTTGCACTGCTGACCACGGGTATTATGGTGTGGAAAGTAACGCAGCCGCCTATTCTTAGGCCCTCGCAGTACAAAGACCTCAGTAAGGCCATGCTGTTGCCGGAGGCGAAGATCACCATGGAGCGGAGTTCTCCCTTCGGGCTGGTGCAGACGCTGTCGTCCCCCGTGCTGCGCTATGCGCCGGGACTCAGCCTGGTGGCCGGGCAGGCGGCGGACGTGCGGCTGGCGGCCTTCGTCAACGGCGACTGGTATGGCGCGCTGATGAACTACCGGCCGGGCGATACCGCTATGGTTCTTGACTACACCACCATGGCCCTGCCCTATGCCATGCGTCCCCGCGAGCGGGTGCTGGTGTTGCGCGCCGGCACGGGTACCGAGGTGGCGCACGCGCTGAGTGAAGGCGCTGCCAGCATTACGGCCGTGGAGCCCAATGCCCCCGTGCTTTCGCTATTGCAGGGTAGCCTGGCTACCGCATCCGACTCCCTGTGGTACGCGCAAGGGGTCAGCGTAAAAGAGATGGAGCCGCGCACCTTCCTGCTCATGGACACCGGTCACTACGACCTGGTGGTGCTGCCCCTGGTTGGTACCTTTGGCGGATCTTCGGGTCTTTATGCCTTGCAGGAACAGTTCATCCTTACCCGTGAAGCCTTTGGCGAGATGTGGTACCGGTTGCGGGAAGGAGGTGCCGTGGTCATCTCCTCCTGGATGGACTACCCATTCCGCAACCCCCTGAAAGTGCAGGCCACCCTCCTGGAAGTGCTGCGCGACCTCGGCGTGCGCGACCCTGCCCTCCACCTGGCGGCGGTGCGTAGCTGGGGCACCATCACCTTTGTGCTCACCCGCTCGCCTTTGAGTCCTGCGGAGGTGGCCGGCATCCGCGCCTTCTGCGACCGGGTGCAGTTTGACCCCTTGCTGCTGCCGGGCCTGAAAGGGGAGGAGCGCACCTTCTACAACGAGCTGGGCGACCCCCGCTTTTTTACCTACGTGGACGGACTGTTCTCTCCAAAGCGGGAGCAGCTCTACGAGGACTACGATTTCAACATACGCCCCGCCTCCGACAACCAGCCCTACTTTTCGCAATACATCAAGTGGGGCAGCCTGGAGCGGCTGGCCGGCTTCTTCGGTAACCGCTCGCTGCCGTTCTTCGAAGTGGGCTACGTGCTGGTGGTGGTCACGCTGGTACAGGTGATCCTGCTTTCCTTTATCCTCATTGTACTGCCCCTCTTTCGCCTCGGCTGGAGGGGCGGGGGCAAAGGCCGCACCCTGCTCTACTTCAGCGGCATCGGTATGGGCTATATGTTCGTAGAGATGATCCTGATCCAGCGCTTTACTCTCTACTTTGGCAACCCGGTCTATGCCGCTTCGGCCGCCATCACTGTGCTGCTGGTGGCTTCGGGAGCCGGCAGCTACCTGTCGGAGCGATTTGGGGAAGCAAGACGCTGCCTCCCCCTCGTACTCGCCGCTATCAGCGGCCTGCTGCTGGCGTATTCCTTTCTCCTGACGCCCCTGCTGCGGGCGACCATCCATCTTCCTGCGGTCATAAAAGGTGTGGTGGCCATCCTCCTGATTGCCCCGCCAGCCTTCCTGATGGGGATACCTTTCCCAGCCGGCATAGCACAGGTCTCCAAACGGGGACCGGAAGTGATTCCCTGGGCCTGGGGTGTCAACGGGTGCGTGTCGGTCGTTAGTACGGCCGGGGCCACCATTACAGCTGTGGAATTGGGTGCCACGGGGGTGCTGGTGCTGGCTGCCGCAGCCTACGGGATGACCCTGCTGGCACAGGTGGGCAGGGGCCAGGAGTCCTGAAAGTCCCGGTACTCTGACCTGCTTAGCTGATCTTTCTCCTGTTAGATTTCACTTTCCCTCAATACATTTGTTCAACCGGTATCGTGAGAAAGGAGACCACCAACTAAAACGTCCGTGATGAGCTCAGTTATCAATTGTGTAGCCTACGCCAAAGGGCAGCGCCTGTCGAATGTCCGTATCGATGAGATCGGCCATATCCTGCAGCAGACCGATAATTTTGTCTGGATCGGGCTGCACGAACCCGACCAGGACCTTATGGCTGAGGCCCAGCAACAGTTCCGGCTCCACGACCTGGCGGTGGAAGATGCCCACCGTGCCCACCAGCGTCCCAAGATCGAAGCCTATTGTGATACCCTTTTCATCGTGCTGCGCACTGCCCAGATGGATAAGGAGTCCATGAAGGTATCTTTTGGGGAAACCCACTTTTTCGTGGGCGCCAACTTTATCCTCACCATCCGCCACGGCTCCACCATACCGTATTCCGATGTGCGCACCCGCTGCGAAACAACGCCCCACCTGCTGAGCAAGGGCCCTTCTTTTGCCCTGTATGCCGTAATGGACGCCATCGTGGACTCTTACTTTCCCATCGTGCACGAACTGAGTGAAGGGTTGGAGCAACTGGAGGAAAAAGTGTTCAGCGGGGAACCTACCCGCGAAACCATTACCCAGATCTACCAGCTGAAACGTGAGCTCCTGGAGCTGAAGCGGGCCGTGTCGCCGGTGATCGACATCTGCAACCGCCTGGTGCGCTTCGACCTGGTGCTGGTGCCCGAGGAAACCCGCCCTTACTTCCGCGACATCTACGACCACGCCATCCGCATCAACGAAATGGTCGACAATACCCGCGAACTGCTCACCTCGGTGCTCGAAGTCAACTTCTCTCTCATCTCCGTAACGCAGAACGACGTATCGAAGAAGTTCGCCGGCTGGGCCGCCATTATCGGGGTGCCCACCATGGTGGCCGGCATCTACGGCATGAACTTCGACTCCATCCCCGAACTCCATTGGGAGTATGGCTACCCGGTTGTGCTCCTGTTTACAGCCGGGCTGTGCTTTTTCCTTTACCAGCATTTCCGCCGGTCAGGTTGGCTGTAGGAGAGAGCTGACAGGCAAGTCAAAAAGTCATTGGGTCATTAGGTCAGTAGGTCATTTCATCTATTACTTTAGCCTGCGCTCAGGCGTGCATACTTCAGGTCTTTGCCCAGGAGATTTGTCATCTCATTCTACTGAGCATGCGGTATAAATCCCAATTTTTTCTTCCCTGTAGCCCATCTGTCGCCCCCTTATAGGGGGGCGGCTAAGGAGCGGCAAAGGGGCGACAAAGGGGCGGCAGAGGGAGCGACGGAGTGGGAGTAACCCGGAGTGAAGTGGGGGGATGGTATGCTGTTGCTATGGCATGGCTTGACGATATTTCCGGCTCTGTCCGGTGCGGCTCACTCCTTTTTCTCTTTCTCGTTCTTTTCCTCTTGGTTTTTACCGCTCAGAAGCTTGTGGCAGGCAGTTTCTCTAAGTCGCTTTTTCGTACCTTTGCACCTATTTTTTAGCCTTAGTATTAAGATTTTGCTGATATGACAGCCCGATATAAAGAGTTTAAACATCTGAACCTGCCCGCCATTGAAAAAGAGATCCTCCTCAAATGGGAACGGGAGCAGGCTTTCGAAAAGAGCATCGAGGTGCGGGAAGGTGCCGCCCCCTTCGTATTTTATGAGGGCCCGCCCTCTGCGAATGGCATGCCCGGCATTCACCACGTCATCTCCCGCACGCTGAAGGACCTGGTGTGCCGCTACAAGACCATGCAGGGCTTCAAAGTGGAGCGCAAGGGCGGCTGGGATACCCACGGCCTGCCCGTGGAACTGGGCGTGGAAAAAGAACTCGGCATTACGAAGGAAGATATCGGGGTGAAGATATCCATTGAAGAGTATAACCAGAAGTGCCGCGAAGCGGTGCTGCGCTATAAGGACAAGTGGGACGAGCTGACCACTAAGATGGGCTACTGGGTAGACCTGGAGCGGCCTTATATCACGTTTACCAACGAATACATCGAAACCCTGTGGTGGTGCCTGAAAGAGCTCTACAACAAGGGATTACTCTATAAGAGCGTTTCCATCCAGCCGTATTCGCCCGCAGCCGGTACGGGGTTGAGCTCGCACGAGCTGAACCAGCCGGGTACCTACCGCAACGTGAAGGACACGAGCGCCACCGCTATGTTCAAGGTGGTGCAGAACGCCGGCTCGCAGTTCCTCTACGACGTGGCCGAAGGCGACGAGGTGTTCTTCCTGGCCTGGACGACCACCCCCTGGACCCTGCCTTCGAACCTGGGCCTGGCCGCAGGACCTAATATTGAATACGTGCTGGTGAAGACCTTTAACCCCTACACCCACCTACCGGTGGATGTGGTGCTAGCCAAAGAGCTGGTGGGCAAATACTTTAAGCCCGAGGGCGAAAACGGCGACTTTGAAGGCTATACCGCCGAAACGAAGGTAGCTCCCTGGCGGGTGCTCACCTCCTTTAAAGGTAAAGAGCTCGAGAACCTCGAGTACGAACAGTTGATGCCCTACGCCGCCAACTCCTTGGAGGCGGTGCAAGCCATCACCCCCGACGCCAAACCCTGGCGGGTGCTGATGGG
>DASWYM010000343.1:0-2629 GCA_036404975.1 Chitinophagaceae bacterium | reverse complement strand
TACGAGCCGGATGATCGACTGGCTGCTGAAGTGGGGGAGTAGGGAGTAGGGATTAGGTCCCGATGGCTATCGGGATAGGGAGGGAACCACGAAGACAATAGGCAAATGTACAGATGTACAGATGTGCTCACTCACCACTCCCCACTCACCACTCACCATTTTCTCGTAAGTTCGGGGTTCCGAAGCTGCGGCCTCAAATCGTTACCATGAAAAGATCTGCACTCTTCCTTTTTGCTGCCCTGTCCCTGCACCTTTCTTCCTCAGCACAATTGGTTACCAGGGTGACCGACCCGGTCGACTGGGTCAACCCGCTTATGGGTACCGACTCGAAGGTGAGCCTCTCCAACGGCAATACCTACCCCGCCATCTGCGTGCCCTGGGGCATGAATTTCTGGACCCCGCAAACCAGACCTATGGGTGACGGCTGGCAGTACCAGTACGCGGCCGATAAGATCCGAGGCTTTAAGCAAACCCACCAGCCCTCGCCGTGGATGAACGACTATGGCCAGTTCTCCATCATGCCCGTCACCGGCAGGCTGAAGTTCCGCCAGAACGACCGCGCCTCCTGGTTCTCGCACAAGGCCGAAGTGGTGAAGCCCTATTACTACAGCGTCTACCTCGCCGACCACGACGTGACCACCGAGATCGCCCCTACGGAAAGGGCGGCGCAGTTCCGCTTTACCTTCCCGAAGAGCGATTCTTCCTTTATCGTCATCGATGCCTTTGACAAAGGCTCTTATGTAAAGATCCTCCCCGGGCAGCGCCGCATCGTGGGCTACTCCACCCGCCACAGCCGCGGCCCGCTGCCCCACTTCAGGAACTACTTTGTCATCGAGCTGGACAAGCCCTTCACCGTGGCCTGGGGCTGGAGGGACTCCACACTGCTGCACGACGCCCGCGAAGTGGAGGCCGACCATGCCGGTGCCATCATCGGCTTTGCCACGACCAAAGGCGAAAGGGTAGGATTGAAGGTAGCATCCTCCTTTATATCCGAAGAGCAGGCGCTGCTCAACCTGCAACGCGAAGTGGGCAGGGAGAGCTTTGAGCAGACCATGGCCAGGGGCAGAAGCGAATGGAATAAGGTGCTGGGCCGCATCCGGGTGGAAGGCGGCACGCCCGAGCAGGTGCGCACCTTCTACTCCTGCCTCTACCGCACGGTGCAGTTCCCCCAAAAGCTCTATGAGTTCGATGCGGCAGGAAAGATGCAGCACTGGAGCCCCTACAACGGCACCGTGCTGCCCGGCTATATGTTCGGCGGCACGGGCTTCTGGGACACTTTCCGCGCCCTGTATCCCTTCCTCAACCTGGCCTATCCTTCCATCAACCGGGAAATGCAGGAGGGCTTAATCAACGACTATAAAGAAGGCGGCTTCCTGCCCGAGTGGTCCTCGCCCGGCTTTGCCAACATCATGATCGGCAACAACTCCGCCTCCGTGGTGGCCGACGCCTGGATCAAGGGCCTGCGCGGCTATGCCATTGATACTTTATACCAGGCACTGCTCCACGGGGCCAATAACGAAGGGCCCATGGATGCGGTGGGCCGCAAGGGCGTGAAGTACTACAACGAGCTGGGTTATGTGCCCTACGACGTAAAGATCAACGAGAGCGCCGCCCGCACCCTGGAGTATGCCTACGACGACTTCACCATCTACCAATTAGCCAAGGCCCTCAAGCGCCCCAGGGAAGAGCAGGAACTCTATAAGAAGCGCTCGCTGAACTACCGTAATCTCTTTGACCCCGAAACAAAGCTGATGCGGGGAAAGAATGCGGACGGGAAGTTCCAGTCGCCTTTTAATCCCTTTAAGTGGGGCGATGCCTTTACCGAGGGCAACTCCTGGCACTACACCTGGAGCGTCTTCCACGACGTGGAAGGCCTGAAGCAGTTAATGGGGGGCAACGACCTGTTCGTGCGCATGCTCGACTCGGTGTTCACGCTGCCGCCCATCTACGACGAAAGCTATTACGGAGGCGTCATCCACGAGATCCGCGAGATGCAGGTGGTGAACATGGGGCAGTACGCCCACGGCAACCAGCCCATCCAGCACCTGGTCTACCTGTACAACTATGCCGGCCAGCCCTGGAAGACGCAGTACTGGGTGCGCGAGGCGATGGAGCGCCTTTATAAGCCCACCCCCGACGGCTACTGCGGCGACGAGGACAACGGGCAGACCTCGGCCTGGTACGTCTTCTCGGCCCTGGGCTTTTACCCCGTGTGCCCGGGTACGGACCAGTACGTGCTGGGTGCCCCGCTCTTTAAGAAAGTGACCGTCAGCCTGGAGAACGGAAAGCAATTGGTAATTACGGCTCCGGGCAATAACGACAAGAACCGCTACGTGCAGTCGGTGCAATGGAACGGCAGGGAGCACGGAAAGAACTGGGTGAGTCACGGGGAGCTGATGAAAGGAGGGGTGCTGAACTTTGGTATGGGTGCCCAGCCGAATAAAAAGAGAGGCACGACGAAGGACGCTTATCCCTACTCGTTATCAGTGGCCGAGAAGCCGGTGATGTAAGGCTGCAGATCATATATAGAAGACACCTAAAAGCCATTTCGGACATAGGTCCAGGTGATTTAAGATATCCTTGTATTTAACAAAGCTTCTATTTACCAAACTGAAGGGAAGGATTAAAT
>DASWYM010000342.1:0-22017 GCA_036404975.1 Chitinophagaceae bacterium | reverse complement strand
AAACCCTGTCCCCCCGGCATGGTCTGAACGCGTGGAAGTTCGTCTCTCCATTCCTGGGGAAAAGTAACGTTGGGCAGTTTGGGCATTACGGCACCTTTCCATTTACCCAGCTCTACGTTCTGCTTTTGCTCTTTGCCGTCGCGCAGGTAGGTGATGGTCACTTTCTCTCCGGGCTTTTTGGAGCGGATGGTGCGGGATACGTCGTCGGCTTCGGTAATCTTCTCGTTATCGATCTTCGTGATCACGTCACCCTTTTTCAAACCTGCCTTGGCGGCAGCGCTTCCTTCGGCCACTGATGTGATCCTGGCGCCTTTGGCGTCCTCATCCGGCGTGACGCCCAGCATAGCGCGGTTGGCATCCTCGTGGAAGAGGGAAACCCGGTCACCGTCGAAGTCAAAGTTAAAGTCGAAGTCTTCGCCATCGCGGCTGTATACCCGCGTACGGGCTCCGGGAGCCAGGGCGCGGTAGTCCCTGATCTTGTTGACATTTACCGTCACCTCGGTGTTCTCCTTCGCATCCTTACCATTAACAGTCACTTTATCGCCCTTGATCTCGATGACGGTCTTTTCCTCCAGGTTGCCTTTGCGGATGATGTTGATGCGCTGCACCTCCTCGTTTTCCTTCGCTTTTTCCTTTTCCTTCTCCTGTTGGGCGAACGCAGAAGGTACGGTGAGCAGGGCTATGGTTGCCAGCGCCATTCCTTTGATAAAGTATTGTTTCATAGTCATGTTATTTGCTACGTTAAGTTTCGTAGATCAAATATAGAAACAGTTTCTGAATTACGAAAGACTTCGCAAATGTTAAAATGTTAAGCGGGGGGTAGGCCCTTTTTAACGGCGTCAATCACCCTATGAAGGGCGGAAGCGTCCTGTCCGCCGGCGGTGGCCAGGGTCTTCTGCCCGCCGCCGCCGCCCTTGATCAGGGGGGCTACGGTTTGCTTGATGACCTGGGAGGCGTCAACACCCTTGCCCGGCATCGACTCGTCGACCATGACGACCACGCTGGCCTTGCCGTCGATAGCGGCCGTGAGCACTACCAGGAAGTCTTTCAAGGCGCTTTTCATATCAAAGGCGAGCTTTTTAAGGGCATCGGCCGAGCCTATTTCCACCACTTCGCCAATAAAGGTGTAGCCGTTGACGATTTGCGCTTTTTGCAAAAGGGATTCCCGGAGGGCTTTCAGTTGCACCGCTTCAAATTTCTCGAGGTTCTTTTTAAGGGCAGCGTTCTCCTCGTTCAGCGACTGGATGGTCTTCACCAGGTCCTTAGGGTTCTTAAAGGCTTCTTTTACCACCTGCAGCTGGTCGAGCTGCCCGTTGATGTAGTGCTCGGCGGCGGCGCCTACGATGGCTTCCACGCGGCGTACGCCGGCCGCCACCGCTCCTTCGGAGGTGATCTTAAAGAAGCCCAGCTCACCCGTGGCGCCCACGTGGGTGCCCCCGCACAACTCGATGGAGTAGGAGGGGTCCATGGTCACCACGCGCACGGTATCGCCGTATTTTTCGCCGAACAGGGCCATAGCGCCCATCTGTACGGCTTCGTCTTTTGACATCTGGCGGATGCTGACCGGTACGTTGGCGCGGATCTTTTCATTCACCAGGTGCTCCACCTCGCGGATCTCTTCGGCGGTCATCTTGCTGAAGTGGGAGAAGTCGAAGCGCAGGTAGTCGGCGTTGACCAGGGAACCCTTCTGGGCCACGTGGGTGCCGAGCACCTGGCGCAGGGCGGCGTGCAACAGGTGGGTGGCGCTGTGGTGCAGGGCCGTGCGGCGGCGCTTGTCGGCATCCACGGCAGCGGTTACTTCTCCTTCCAGGCTGGCGGGCAGCTTGTCGGCTACGTGGATAATAAGGTCGTTCTCTTTTTTAGTATCCACAATGCGCACTTCGGTACCTCCGATGCGGAGGGTGCCGGTATCGCCCACCTGTCCGCCGCTCTCGGCATAGAAGGGGGTCTGGTCGAGCACGAGCTGGTAGGCTTCCCTGCCTTTGGCTTTTACCTTGCGGTAGCGCAGCACGCTGGCTTTCGCTTCCAGGGAGTCGTAGCCCACGAAGCGGGAGTTGCTTTCTGCTTCGTTCACCACTACCCAGTCTTCGGTGTCCAGGGCGGTAGCGGCCCGGGAGCGGTCCTTTTGCTGCTGCATTTCTTTCGTAAAGCCTTCCTCGTCAATGGCCAGTCCGCGTTCGGCGGCAATAAGGCGGGTAAGGTCGAAGGGAAAGCCGTAGGTGTCGTACAGCTCAAAAGCTTCCCTGCCGCCGATGACCTCTTTGGAATGGGTGATGATATCTTCAATGCGCTTCAGTCCTTTTTCCAGCGTGCGCAGGAAGGCTTCTTCTTCCTCGCGGATCACCCGGGCTACGAAGGACTGCTGTTGGAACAGCTCGGGGAAGACGTGCTCAAACTGGCTGCCCAGCACGGGCACCAGCTGGTGGAGCAGGGGCTGCTGGTAGTCCAGGTAGGAATAGTAGTAGCGTACGGCCCTGCGCAGGATGCGGCGGATCACATAGCCGGCCCCGGTGTTGGAGGGCAGCTGGCCGTCGGCAATGGTAAAGGCAATGGCGCGGATATGGTCGGCATTCACGCGGAAGGCGATGTCCATCTTGCCGGTTTCTGTGCCTTTATAGGGCACGCCGGTGATTTCCTCCATCTTTTGAATGGTGCCGCTGAAAACATCGGTATCGTAGTTGGAGTGCTTGCCCTGCAGCACGCGCACGAGGCGCTCGAAGCCCATGCCGGTGTCGACGTGGCGGGCGGGGAGCTGCTGGAGGCTGCCGTCCTTGAGGCGGTTGAACTGGATGAATACGTTGTTCCAGATCTCGATCACCTGCGGGTGGTCGGCATTGACCAGGGTCTTCCCGTCCACTTTGGACCGCTCGTCGTCGGGACGGCTGTCGACGTGTATTTCAGTACAGGGGCCACAGGGGCCGGTGTCGCCCATCTCCCAGAAGTTGTCTTTCTTGTTGCCCAGCAGGATGCGGTCTTCGGCGATCCATTTCTTCCACTCGGCAGCGGCTTCGGTGTCGGTGGGCAGGCCTTCCTTCTCGTCGCCTTCAAATACGGTGACATAGAGGCGGTCCTTAGGGATCTTGAGCACTTCCGTCAGCAGTTCCCAGCTCCATTCGATGGCTTCTTTTTTAAAGTAGTCGCCAAAGCTCCAGTTGCCCAGCATTTCGAACATGGTGTGGTGGTAGGTGTCGACGCCTACCTCTTCGAGGTCGTTGTGCTTGCCGGAGACGCGCAGGCACTTCTGGGTATCGGCAATGCGGGGGTGGGGCGCCGACCGGTTGCCCAGGAAATAGTCCTTGAACTGGTTCATGCCGGCGTTGGTGAACATGAGGGTGGGATCGTTCTTGACCACGATGGGGGCGGAGGGCACGATCTGGTGGCCTTTGGATGTAAAGAAATCTAAAAATTGCTGACGGATAGCTGTCGATGTCATCATATACGCTGTTTATAAACACCTTTAGGGGAAATTTACGGCTCTTAAAGGGTAATAATTAGGTAGTTTTTTACTTTTTATGCTCCTATATTTGTCGTCCCCGCTTTGGCGGGCATGCAAAGGTAACGATTAGCCCCTACGGGTTGCCACCAGCACCGCTTGCCTCATGAAGAAAATCAAATATTACTATAATACCCACACGCTACGCTATGAAAAGCTGATCACCCCCCTCAGGGTGAAACTGCTGCGCATCTTTGCCTTCCTGGCGACTGCTTTTGTCACGTCGGTGATCATTTCCTACTTCGCCTTCCAGTTTGTGGGCTCGCCGGCTGAAAAGCTCCTGCGCGCCGAGAACGAGCGCCTGAAGTACCGGTTCCAGGACCTGAACAAGCAGGTGGACGAGCTGGAGCAGGAGATGGCCGAACTGGAAAAGCGGGATAATACCGTGTACCGCAGCATCTTTGAAGCCAACCCCCTGCCCGACAGTGCGCGAGCCATTGCCCTGGAGCGGCAGCGCGAGATCGCCAAGGTGGAGCGCATGGAGCACAACGAGCTGATCCGCTCTATTATGGTGTCCATCCGCAACATGGGCCACCGCATGAGCATACAAAAGAAGTCCTACGGCGAGATCGAGAACCTGGTGCGCAACAAGGAACAGCTCCTGTCGGCCACCCCGGCGATCCAGCCGGTGAGCAATAAGGACCTCAACCGCGTGGCCTCGGGCTTTGGCTACCGTATCGATCCCATATACAAGACCCGCAAGCTGCACGCCGGCCTCGACTTCTCGGCCCCGCAGGGTACCCCTATCTATGCCACGGCTGATGGGCGGGTGGCCAAGGCCGACTACAGCAACGTAGGCTACGGCAACCACGTGGTGGTCAACCATGGCTATGGCTACGAGACCCTCTATGGACACATGGTGCGCATCAAGGCCCGCCGGGGCGAACAGGTCAAGCGCGGCGAGATCGTGGGCTATGTGGGCTCCACGGGTAAGTCGACGGGGCCCCACCTGCACTACGAAGTGCATAAGAACGGCCAGCGCCTCAATCCCGTCTATTTCTTCTACAACGACCTGACCCCCCAGCAGTTTGACGAGATGCTGAAGCGCGCCAATGCAGCGAACCAGAGCTTCGACTGAGCTGCGAGCTGTTAGCTACGAGCTGCGAGTTGTCCGTTTATATTGGTAGAATCGTTTCTTAGGGGAGAAACCTTTTGCCACTTCATCTTTTCAATACGTTTATAAAACCAGGATTTAATGGAGCGGCTCTAAACTCGCAGCTCGCAGCTCACAACTCGTAGCTTTTCTTACCTACTTTTGCTCCCTGCGCATGGATAAAGAACTGAACCAGATCACTTTTGACTTTTCGGATGACCCACCTCCCCGTGGGGAACAGAAGGAGTTCCTCTCCGGCAAGGTAGTGGAGCCGAAGAAGGAGAAGCCCAAGAGCCCCCGCGGCCGCAAGCGCATTAAGGAAACGGCAGAGGAAGCGGATAATATAGAGATCCCCGAGGACGAAGTGCTCTTTCAGAAGCAGTATTATACCATTGGCGAGGTGGGCCAGATGTTCAGGGTGAATACGTCGCTGCTGCGCTACTGGGAAAGCGAGTTCGGCATGCAGCTGCGCAAGAACCGCAAGGGCGACCGCTACTTTACCCCCAGCGATGTTAAGTTCCTGCAGCTGGTGCATGACCTGATCCGCCGCCGCATGTTCACCATCGAGGGCGCCCGGGACTATATCCGGCGCGAAAAGGGGGCGAACGAGCGCCTGGAGATGATCCAGTCGCTGAAAAAGCTGAAGGGGTTCCTCCTGGAGCTGAAGGCCCACCTATAATTTAAGGATTATTAACGCACCTCTTCCGCATTGCCTAGTAACTTTACGGTATAGTTTAATACAGATGCATCAATACCTCTTTATACTTGCCGCCCTCTTCGCTACCACTGTGGCCACCGCACAAAACGCTGAAGTCAGTCGTGATTCCCACGGCAAAAAGGTTCTTAAAGGCTTTATGACCAGGCAGGAGCTAGCCAGCGACACGGCTTTCGCCTGGTATGGGCGAAACCTGCAGGGGTATACTCCCTATGCAGCTGCCGTGGAGGCATTCAAGGGGGCTAAAGACTCTGTGTATATCCTGGCCTTTGGCGGCACCTGGTGTGAGGATACCCACTTTATCCTTCCCAGGGTGTTGGCGGTAACCGAGGCGGCAGGACTGCCCGAAAACCACTTTACCCTGCTGGGGGTTGACCGCGCCAAGACCACCGTGCAGGGCCTGGAAAAGGCGTTTAACGTGACGCGCGTGCCCACCTTTATCGTGCTGAAAGACGGCAAGGAAGTAGGCCGCGTGGTGGAATACGGCAAGTTCGGCATGGTGGAGAAGGAACTGGGGGAGATCGTTTCTGCTGCTTTTAAAAAGTAACACGAATTAAAACGAATTACACGAATTGAGAGACCGCCCATCGGGCGGTCTCTCATGTTTATGCCTTGAGGTGACGATATTGCTATTGAGACATTCTACTGCTCGTAGCTAAAAGCTCCCAGCTCGCAGCTTCTCTAAGGGGTTATTGCTATTCCCTGTCCTTCGGCCGCCATGCGGATATCCAGCTTTTCGATGGTTTGCAGGGCAAAGAGGTTCAGGTCCTGCTTGATGGACTGGAACTGGGTATTGTCGATGGGCAGGGTAAAGAATTCGATCCACACCACGAACGATTGCAGGCGGATATCGTTGAACAGGACCGTATAGGAATGGACCTCGCGCACGGAGGCGAGGTGGCCTTTGAGGTCGGCCAGCAGGGCTTCGATGCGGGCCGGGGGCGTTTGCAGGTGGATGTGGAGGTTTACTTCGGCCCTCATCTGCGAGCGCTGCGAGATGTTGTCCAGGATGCTGTCCACCATTTGCTTATTGGGTACGGTCACATACGACTTCTCGGCCGTGCGGATCCGCGTGCTGCGCAACCCTATGCGCTCCACGCTCCCGGTCACGCTCTGCACTTTTACGGTATCCCCCGTGGTAAAGGGCTTATCAAAGAAGATCACAAAAGAAGCAATGAGGTTCTCCAGGCTTTCGCGCAGGGCCAGGGCGATGGCCGCACCCACGATACTGAGGCCGGTGAGCAGGGTGCCTACATTGTAGTTGAAGGCAAAGTGAAGAACCATCAGGAAACCCACAATACCCAGCACCACCTTTACAAAGTCCTTGAAGAAGACGATCAGCTGGTTGTCGTTCTGGTCCAGGGTAAGGGCGGCGCGGCGCTCCAGCACCGTGGCAATAAAGTCGATCATGCGCAGCAGCAGCCAGATAAAGGTGACGATCTGTATGACGATGGCAATGGCTTCGAACACCTGCTGCAGGGTGTATTTATAGAGGGTGATGTTCAGCTGCGGGGGAAAGCGAAGCCGGTAAAGCGCAATGATCGACACGGTAACGGTGATGAAAATGCTCAAGGGATTGACCACCAGCCGTACGAAGGTCTGTTCATCAAAGGCCTTCCACTGGCGCTTCAGCAGCTTGCAGAGCAAATGGGCCACATAGCGGGAGACGATCTTGTTCAGGAGGAGGACCAGCAGGATGATGCCTATCGAAATGAGATAATCCTGTACGGAGTTGCCAAAGTAAACCTGTTGCAAAAACTTGTTCATTACCAATCACTCTAAGGCGGTAAAATTATCGATTACACCGACACTAAAAGCGAAGCGAATAAATGTTTACCGAATCTTTAGAAAGGGCAAAGAGCTGGGTATTGGCAATAAGGTACCGGCTGAACGACCCAAAGGAGGAGGGGAATTGGTATTGCCGCTCCATCAGGTTATTGGTGTAGTAGGTGTAGATATGCCTGTTGTCGGTGCCGATGATCTGCTTGTCGAGGACCGAGAGGTTCTGCCAGCCCCGTATGGGCAGCTTTTTCTGGAGGGTGCCGTAGTAATCAAAGATGGCGACCCCCTGGGCGGGGTCGTAGAGGTAGACGCTGCCGTTGTAATCGATGATCCTTTGCGGCACAAATGCCTGGGGGAAGACCGTGCGGAAGTCGATCGACTCCGAGAGGGTGACGCCAAACTCGTCCACCTTTTTCAGCTTGTTCTCCAGGGCGTCGAAGACCCAGATGTTGTTATCGTAGGAGAGCCCTATGGCGCTGGCCTGCGTGATGTTCTGCTGCCGCAGGTCGATGGTGCTGCGGATGGATAGCAGGCGGTCGAGGATCACGATGGTGGAGAAGTCTTTGTAGTAGAGCAGCAGCTTCAGCGGGTTGGAAGCGTCAATGGAAAAGAGCTTGCCAAAGCGTTTGGTCTGGTTGTAGACGCTCACCGAATCGCCCTGGGCGTTGTACTTCTTCAGTTGGTCGGAAGGGGTGAGCAGGTACAGGTTATTGAGGTTGTCGACAGCCATATCCACCGCGGTCACCGGGATGGTGCGCAGGAGGCGGAACACGCTATCGCCCTGTGCCCGGCTAAGGGTGGAAAGCCAAAGAAAGCATATGGTCGTAAATAATCCTTTCACCAGTTGCGTATGATTTTGGCCTCCTGCCCCGAGTAGGACTTCAGTACGATGTCCTGCCCGTCGAAGACGGCGTAGGTATCGTAGCGAAGCCAGTCGCCGAGGTTGATATAGCGGCTGCCATGAGGTAGACGATAATCAATGGGCAGGTGTCTATGGCCAAAGACAAAATAATCCATCTTTTTTTTCGTCAGCACCTCTTTGCAGTAGAGAATCAGCCATTCTTTGTCCTCGCCGTGGAACACTTCATCGGCGCCGCCGCCCTTGGCGCGGCTCCGGCGGCTCAGGTAATCCGCCAGTCCTATGCCCATCCTGGGGGGCACCACGCCAAACATCCACTGGCTGAACCGGTTGCGGAAGACTTTCTTGAGGAACTTGTATTGGTGGTCGCCGGGGCCGAGCCCGTCGCCATGGCCTATATGGAACCTGCGGCCGTTGAATTCAAAGTCCTTCGGCTCATAATACACGGGGGTATTGAGTTCCTGCTCGAAATAGCCGCTCATCCACATGTCGTGGTTGCCCACAAAGAAGTGCAGGCTGATGCCGGCATCCGAGAGCTCGGCCAGCTTGCCCAGCAGGCGCACATAGCCCTTGGGCACCACCCGCCCGTATTCGTACCAGAAGTCAAAGACATCGCCTACGATAAAGATGGCAAAGGCTTCGCTTTTCACTTCGTCCAGGAAGCGGACGATCCTTTTTTCGCGCTGCAGGCTGAGGGCCGCATCGGGGGCTCCTAAGTGGAAGTCCGAAAGGAAATAGATCTTTTTGCCGGGGGGCAGTTCCATAGCGGATAAAGATAAAGGTTTTGCCTTTCTGTGTCCCTGTCGCGATGTTTAGTATATTTATACAACTCTTCCTGAACGGTATACTCCTTCCTTTCGATAACTGCTTTCGTCCCTCTGGAGCGCTCTATTCACACTAAAACCTTTTTTTATGAGATCAAACATGCTCAAGGGCTTGCTGTTGTTAACCGGTATTACGGTCACCGTGTACCTGCCGGCGCAAAAAGTGCAGCCCAATTTTGCCTCTATCTCCACCAAAGTGGTCAACCAGTCCCTGCAGGTGAGGCCGGGCGAAACGGTGCTCATCACCGGTACGCCGGCCGAGATCCCGCTGATGGAAGCGCTCTATGTTGAAGTGAGCAAGGCCGGCGGCAAGCCCTATGTGCAGCTGATTCTTCCGGAGGCCCAAAAGAAAGCGCTCATGGAAACGTCGAACGATTACCTGAAGATGCCCAGCACCTTTGATCTGATCCAGGCAAGGTCGGTGGATTGCATCATCAACACGGGGAGTACCCAGAACCCGCAACTCTATGCCGATGTGCCGGAAGAGAAGCTGGCCGCCTCCCGCAGCGGGAGCTATGTGCTGCAGGATGCGATGACGTTGCCCCGTTTCCGGATGGTGTCTATCGGCCAGACCGGGGGCATCCCCACAGAGACGTTTGCCAAATTTAAAAACGCTTCCTATGAGGATATGCTGAATATGTTCTGGAAATCGGTGGACGCGGACTATGACAAGCTGCGTATGGACGGCGAAAGCATCCGGGACCGGTTTGCCGGCAATACCGAAGTAAAGATGACCACGCCCCAGGGGACCAACCTGACCTTCCGCCTCTCGAAAGTGCCGCCCCGGGTGAACAGCGGCCTTAGCTTCAACAATAATCCCAGTCCTACCGCATGACGGCGGCCTGGCTGCCGGCCGGCGAAGTATACGCACCGGTAGAACCGGGGAGCGCCAACGGCACCCTGGTGGTGCCGGAAACCGACATCCGCGGGCAGTCCATTAAAAACCTGAAGCTGCGCTTTACCAACGGGCGCATCACCGATATCCAGGCCGACAACCACGTAAACCTGGTCAAGACGATGCTGAGCGCGGCAAAAGGAGATGCCGATATGTTGTCCCTCTTCGATATAGGCATCAACCGCAACAGCCAGCCCCTGCAGAACAGCTCTTACTATTCCTGGGAAATGGGGGGTATGGTGACACTCAGCACCGGCGACAATGCCTGGGCGGGCGGCAGCACGAAAAGTGATATGGGACTGTCTTTCCATGTGCCGGGAGCAACCGTCACCATCGACGGAAAACCGGTAGTGGAAAAGGGAAAACTATTGGAAAAGTATTGATAGCCGGAAGCCAGGGTAACGTCTTTTCCCGCCGGGGAAGGGACGTTACCCTTCCACCAGAAACAGGTACACTTCCTTTGGCCCGTGCACGCCTACCACCAGGGTCTTTTCGATATCGGCCGTGCGGCTGGGGCCGGTAGCCAGGGTGACCAGCGAAGGCAGCCCGTTCTTGTACTTATTTTTCAGCAGGTTCAGCCCGTCCTTGATATCGTAGACCAGTTGCGAGGTATAAGCCACGCATACATGCACCGGGGCATACACCGAAGGGATGCGCCCGCTGTTCCTGGCGCTCAGGAGGAGGCTCCCGGTACGGGCCACGAGGCACTCGCAGGCGGTGAGCGAGATATCGCAGCCTACTATATCCCCGGTCAGGAACTTCTCGTCTGCCAGAGGCGCCAGGCGCTTGTCGGTGCAGTAGATCTTGGTCCACCCGTGCTGCTGGCAGAGGGTGGCGAACTGGTGAAGCAGCTCTTCTTCGTCGGCACAGAACACAAACTTGCCCTGCAGCTGGGTGAACTGCTCGGCAAACTCCACTACAATGTCCTGTTGCAGGTGCTGGTGCACCGGGTCGGTGCCTTCACTTTTAGGAAAAGGAATTGGCGTTGATTCACTCAACGCCAATCTTATTTTCTTCAGTATGCTATTCTTTGCGGGAGAAGTACTCATGATTTAGTTACCGGGTGCTGGATTACATTAGGATCATAAGGCGGAACCCCTTCGCTGATACCACCCTCGTGGTGCTTGTCGTCTTCTACGCCCAGGGGCTTCTTCTCTTCATAGGGGCGGGGACCGATCAGGGCCTCCACATCGCTTTGGAAGAGTACCTCCTTATCCAGCAGGGCCTCGGCCAGTTTCTCCACATCCGCTTTTTTCTCGGTCAGCAGCTGCTTGGTCCTGATGTAGGCGTTGTCAATCAGCTTCCGTACTTCCTCGTCAATCAGCTTGGAAGTCTCTTCCGAGTACGGCTTGGTGAAGGTCTGGTCCTGGTGCGGGTCGTAGAAAGAAACGTTACCCACCTTCGGGTTCATACCGTATACCGATACCATCGCGTACGCGATCCGGGTGATCTGCTGCAGGTCGTTCTGTGCACCGGTGGAGATCTTGTCAAAGAAGATGTCTTCGGAGGCACGGCCCCCCAGCGTCATGCAGATCTGGTCGGTCAGCTGGTCGGTATTGTACAGGTATTGCTCTTTCGGCGTATACTGGGCATATCCCAAAGCGGCCGTTCCGCGGGGCACGATGGTCACCTTCAGCAGCGGGTAAGCATGCTCCAGGTACCATCCGCAGATGGCGTGACCGGCCTCGTGGTAGGCGATGATCTTTTTTTCTTCGGGAGAGATGATCTTGTTCTTCTTCTCCAGGCCACCGATCACCCGGTCCACCGCATCCTGGAAGTCGCTCATGTCCACGGCGCTCTTTCCTTTACGGGCCGCGATGAGGGCCGCCTCGTTACACACGTTGGCGATATCGGCACCGGCAAAGCCCGGGGTCTGCTCGGCCAGCTTATGAATATCTACTTTCTCCGATACCTTGATCGGCTTCAGGTGTACCTTGAAGATGGCCTCGCGACCCTTCACGTCGGGTTTGTCGATCGTGATCTGGCGGTCGAAACGGCCGGGGCGCAACAGGGCGGTATCCAGCACGTCGGGACGGTTGGTAGCGGCCAGCACGATGATGCCGGTGTCGGTACCGAAGCCGTCCATCTCCACCAGCAGCTGGTTGAGGGTGCTTTCGCGCTCGTCGTTGCTCATCATCATGTTCTTGCCCCGGGCACGGCCGATGGCGTCGATCTCGTCGATGAAGATCACGCAGGGCGCTTTCTCGCGGGCCTGCTTGAACAGGTCGCGCACCCGGCTGGCACCCACGCCTACGAACATTTCCACGAAGTCGGAGCCGCTAAGGCTGAAGAACGGCACCTGGGCCTCACCCGCCATGGCCTTGGCCAGCAGGGTCTTACCGGTTCCCGGGGGACCTACCAGCAGGGCGCCCTTGGGGATCTTGCCCCCCAGGGAGGTGTACTTTTTAGGATTGCGCAGGAAGTCCACGATCTCCATAACCTCTACCTTGGCTTCGTCCAGGCCGGCCACGTCGGCAAACGTAATGTTTACCCGGGTGCCTTTGTCGAAGAGGGTAGCCCGCGACTTGCCGATGTTGAAAATGCCGCCGGGGCCGCCGCCGCTGGCCGCGCCGCCGCCCATCTTACGCATCAGCAGGATCCAGATGGCAATAAAGATCAGGATCGGTAAGATGGTCTGCAGGATGGGAGAGAACCAGTTGGTCTCGTTTTCCACATCCGAGGTGGGCTGGTAAGCCGGGGGAATATTGTTCTGAGCGTAAAAGTCGCCCAGGGTCTTGCGAATGTCTTCGTTGGCCGCTATGCGGAAGTACAGGTGGGGGCCTTCTTCGGCCAGTTTGCCCGTATAGTTCTTTTGGTTCTGGTATTCCTGCAGGCTGTCCTGCTTCAGGAAGACCCGCACAATATCGCGGTTGTCGATAATGACGTACTTCTCCACGTCGCCGGAGGCCACCATCTGCTTGAAGCCGTCGATGTTGGTCTTGCCCGAAGTGGCGGTGAAGGGGCCAAACATCTGGAAGCCGATCAGTACGGCAAAGATGATGGCGTATACCCAATAAATACTGAACCGCGGTCCTTTGCGGGGGGAGTCGCCTTCGCCGCCACCGCTGTTGCGGCCCGGTATCTTGGGGAATTTGGACTTATTATCGTTCTTATATGGTTCTTGTGCCATTTGTTTAATTGTATGGTATAAATCTGCTAAATAATGGATTATTTGTGGAATAAGCCCTGGGCCGGTCCGTCTTTAACAAACTACCGGGTTAATCGTTGTGCTCCAGTACCGAGGCGTCGCTCCACATTTCCTCCAGTTTATAGAATTTGCGGCTCTCCGGGTGCATAATATGCACCACCACGTTTACGTAGTCGATCAGCACCCACTGCAGGTTTTCCTTTCCCTCGTGGTGGTAGGGGTGCTCGCCGGTCGCCTTCTTCACAGCGTCTTCCACCGCGTCGGCAATGGCTCTGATTTGTGGCTGGTTGCCGGCTTCGCAGATAATGAAAAAGTCTGCGACCGCCTCCGGTATTTTGCGTAAGTCGAGGGACACGATGTGTTCCCCCTTTTTATCCTGGATAGCCTTGATGATGCTTTTGATGATCTTCGAATTGCGCGTGAGCCGGGTTATTCCTTTCTTTCTATGCGTTAATGCTTCTAATTGTTCCAAATACTAGTACTTTTTAGATGATTAAATGATTTACATCCTTTTGCAGCCCGATGATAATCAGCAACGGATCAAAGTAGACTTTATAGCTTTGTCCAAAAATACGAACAAATTGTCACCTTATCACCACGAGATCGGATCGCATTTTATCGAGCTGCAACAGGTAGATAGCACCAACAACTATGCCACCGGATTGGTACATGCGGGTATGGCACAAGGCGGTACCGTTGTGTTTACACACGAGCAAACCAAGGGCAAAGGACAGCGTACCAAAACGTGGAAATCGCAAAAAGGCGCCAATATCCTCATGAGCGTTGTCATTCAGCCCCGGCCCCTGCCCCTCACCCAGGGCTTCCTCCTGAGCATGGCCACGGCCAACGCCGTACACCGCTTTTTCCGGCCCCTGGCCGGCAGTGAAACAAAAGTTAAATGGCCCAACGACCTGTATTGGCGTGACAGAAAGGCAGGTGGTATTCTAATCGAGAATATCATCCATGGCACCGAGTGGCACTACGCTATTGTGGGCATCGGCATCAACATCAACCAGGTGGAGTTCCCGGGGCTGAAGGCAAAGGCCGTTTCGCTGCGCCAGATCACCGGCAAGGAGTACGACGTGCTGGCCCTGGCCCGCCAGCTATGCCGCCACCTGCAGCAGTGTTATGCCCTGCTGGAAAGCCATCCCCACGTCATCCGGGAAGAATACCACGAGCACCTCTATAAGCTCGACGAAACGGTGCGCCTGAAGCAGGACGGCCGCGTGTTCGACGCCACCATCAAAGGCGTCACCCCCCTGGGCGACCTCGTCACCTTCAGTACCATAGAAGAACGCTTTTCGGTGGGCGAGGTAGAGTGGGTGGGATGAAGAGAGGGATTTAGGGATTAGGGATTGGGTCCCGATGGCTATCGGGATAGGAGGGAACCCCGCCTGAACGGAAGAGCAGGCGCAAAGACACTAAGGCACAATGTTACACGAAGAACAATGTGCAGATGAAAAAAAGAACGCAGATCATTAAGATCCTGATGATCATCACGGATCCCCGCCTGAACCAGTCGGGCAGGTTAATAATCTTAATGATCCGCGTTCCCTTGTTCTCTCTTCCTAATCTGTGTACTCTGCGTCCTCTGTGCGAAACCCTCCTAATCCCATTCCTTCACCTCATCGGCCCTTCAGGATCTCCTCCGTATGCACCCTGGTCTTCGGGCGCAGGAAAATTCGCTGGATAATACCTTTTTCGTCTATCAGGAAGGTGGTGCGGTGCAGGCCCATATACTGGCGGCCATAGAGGTTCTTCTCGCCCCATACGCCGTATTTATCTATGATGGTATGCTGCGGGTCGGCCAGCAGCGGGAAGGGGAGACCGTATTTGCCGGCAAATTTCTGGTGGCTGGCCACGTCGTTGGGACTGACTCCTATGACCGCATAGCCCTGCTGTTGCAGGGGGGCATAGTTGTCCCGGAGGTTGCAGGCCTGCGCCGTGCAGGCGGGGGTATCGTCCTCGGGGTAAAAGTAGAGCACCACTTTCTTTCCTTTAAAATCGCTGAGCGACACTTTATTGCCCTGCTGATCCTTCCCGCTGAATGCCGGGGCTTTCTGTCCTGCCTGTAGATGCGTTGCCATAGTATTGTTTTGCGGGGCAAAATTGAGCTTTTTCACCCATAACTTTTGCTTTGCCGCTGGCATAACAGCCCTGGTCGCTATGATTTCCTGCCCGGCTGATCGAAATCATTGGCCGGGGGCTTTAATTGGCTTACCTTAAGGGGAATCTAATCATGGCAGGTGGGCAACCTTAAAAACATACTGCCGATTGCCAGCGCGCTTCCCCGGCAGGACGCCGGTTCCCGCCCTTATATAAATTATAGCGAGCTGGCAGGCAAAGTGGCGGACTACGTGCGCACTTATATGGGCGAACACGCCAACCGGGATCTTCTCTACCATAATACCGCGCATACCGAGCAGGTCGTGGAAACGGCGGCCGAAATAGCCCGTCACTATGGACTGGGCGGCAGGGACCTGTTTGTGGTGCTGGCTGCCGCCTGGTTCCACGACATCGGCTACTACGACGACCCGGCCAACCACGAGCAGGCTGGGGCGGCACGCGCCGAGGATTTCCTGAAAGGGCAGGGGGTAGAGGAAGAAACGGTAGCGGCCGTCACCGCCGCCATACTGGCCACCCGCGTGCCGCAAAGCCCCTCCAACCTGCTCGAGGAGATCGTGTGCGATGCCGACCTTTACCACTTCGGCACCGATAGCTTCGGCGAGCGCAACCGGCTCCTGCGCAAAGAAATGGAAGCGGTGTACGGCATTGATATCAGCAAGGAAGAATGGGCCGACAGCACCAGTCACCTGCTGGCGAACCACCATTTCTTTACCGGCTACTGCAAGGAACACCTGAAAAAGAAGAAGCGGGCCAACCTGGAGAAACTGGAGGCGAAGGTCAGGGAGTACACCCGGGCGGTCAACCCTATTGACGAACTGCTGCAGGAGCAAAAAGAAGGACAGCAGGCCCCGGCCGGCGATCTTTATGATGTGACGGATAAGCCCGAGCGCGGGGTGGAGACCCTCTTCCGTATCGCCTCGGCTTCCAGCCAGCGCCTCAGCGAGCAGGCCGACACCAAGGCCCACATCCTGATCTCGGTAAACTCGATCCTGATCTCGGTGTTCCTGACCCTGGTGGTGCGCCGGGTGGATGAATACCCCTACCTCATGTTCCCGGTCAGCATCATCATAGCGGTGAACCTGGCCACGATCGTATTCTCTATCCTGGCCACGCGGCCACGGGTGCCCAACGGGGTCTTTTCCACCGAGGGCATCGATAAAGAGGAGGTGAACCTGCTGTTCTTCGGCAACTTCTACAAGATGAACTACGAGGATTATGCCCATAGCATGTTCAGGGTCTTAAAAAGCGAGCGCCTCCTCTATTCCAGCCTCGTGCGCAACCTCTACGAGCAGGGCATTGTGCTGGGCCAGAAATACCGCATGCTCAAGATCGCCTACAACGTCTTTATGTTCGGCTTTGTCATCTCGGTCATTGTCTTTGTCATTGCCTCCAAAGTATTAACCCCCGCATAGCCAGCCCTGATGCAAAGGCCCGTCTTTTCCTGATAGTATACGGTCTTCTCCCGATATTTTTTCACCACTAACCACTCATCACTCATCACTCATTCCTTAGCCGTCCCCGGGGATGGCCAGCTTAACCTTGTTTGCCAGTACATCCGGTTGCCCGAAGAGCGCTTTACGCTACACGCTGTATGCAGAGGGATTGTTTCTTCCTGATTGATTATTGGGCTTCCTGTGTAGTGGGCTCTTCTATCCTGGGACAATATCACTTTCAAAGCAATAATGAATAATCCAATAATCCATAATCTCTCTATCGATTCTCCCCTCCCGACTATAGACTCCCGACTATAGCCTCCCGACTCCGGCCAACCTCCTTATCTTTAGCCCCGTATGAAGTATTACATCATCGCCGGGGAAGCTTCCGGCGACCTGCACGGCAGCAACCTTATCAAAGAGCTGCGCCGGCAGGACCCGCAGGCCGAGGTGCGCTGCTGGGGCGGCGACCTGATGGCGGCGGCCGGCGGCGAGGTGGTGAAGCACTACCGCGACCTGGCTTTTATGGGCTTTGCCGAGGTGGTCAGGAACCTGCCCGCCATCCTGCGCAATATGAAGTTCTGCAAGGAAGACGTGGCGCGCTACCGCCCCGACGTGCTGGTGCTGGTCGACTACCCGGGCTTTAACCTGCGCATCGCCAAATGGGCTAAGGAAGAGGGCCTGAAGGTGGTGTACTACATATCGCCCACCGTGTGGGCCTGGAAGGAGGGCCGGATCAAGACCATCCGCCGGGTGGTGGACAAGATGCTGGTGATCCTGCCCTTCGAGGAGCCATTTTACGCACAGCGGAACTACCCCGTGGAATACGTCGGCCATCCCCTGGTGCAGGTGGTCAACGAATTCCTGGTCAGCCATGGCGGCGAGGCGGAGCCCCCGAAGAACCTGGTGGCCCTGCTGCCCGGCAGCCGCAAGCAGGAGATCAACACCATCCTGCCCATTATGCTCGAGACGGCCAGGGCCTGCCCGCAGTACCAGTTCGTGGTGGCCAAGGCCCCGGGGCTGGATGACGACTTCTACCGACCCTACCTGCAGCCCTATTCCAACGTGCGCACGGTGAACAACGAAACCTACGCCCTGCTGGCCCAGGCTTCGGCGGCCCTGGTGGCGAGCGGCACCGCCACCCTCGAAACGGCCCTCTTCGGCGTGCCCCAGGTGGTATGCTACAAGACCTCCACCATCACCTACGAGATCGCCCGGCGGCTGCTGAAGATCCAATACATTTCGCTGGTGAACCTGATCATGGACAAGCCGGTGGTGACCGAGCTGATCCAGCACGACCTGACGGTGGAAAACGTGGTCAGGGAACTGCGCGCCATTATGGAGGAGGGCCCCCGGCGGCAGGGGATGCTGCACGACTACGAGGCCCTGCGCCACCTGCTGCAGCAGGGCGGCAACGCCTCGGCCAAGGCCGCCCGCAGCATCGTCCGCTTCCTGCAGCCTAGCGCCGCACCCACAGCTTGATGGCCATGATGATCAGGGCCGCGATGAAGAGCAGGAGGCTCAGCCGGTTGATGCCGTGCATATACCGGACAAAATCGGTCTTAGGCCTGGCCGGATCGGGTTTTCGCAGGTATAAGTATTCGGCCAGCTGTTTCCATACACCCATAAAAAAAACTGTATCATAAAGATACAGTTTCGCTAAAGATTTGTTCGGGAGACTGAGATGTTTAAAGTGTAAGGTTTAAGGTTTAAAGTTGAGTTCGTACGTTTACGGGTTCACGGGTTGGT
The DNA here is from genome assembly GCA_036404975.1 of Chitinophagaceae bacterium. Classification (GTDB taxonomy): domain Bacteria; phylum Bacteroidota; class Bacteroidia; order Chitinophagales; family Chitinophagaceae; genus Flavisolibacter. The sequence goes on along the minus strand of DASWYM010000342.1, from coordinate 3,899 downwards.
CTCCCTCCACCGCTCAACGCCTCACCCCCTCTACTGCTAGGGCGCCAGCGTGATCCTGCTGTTGTTGCTCTTTTTCGAAAACCGGCCTCTTACATTATTGCTGTCGGGGGAAGGCAACTTGGCGCCAGCCCTCCTGGAGGCTTTCTTCTTGGTGCCGGGGGTAGTGCTGCTTTTAGTAAACCATCCACTCGCGGGGTGCGAGATGGCTTCAAAGTGTACGAATAACCTGGTGAAGAATGTTTTCATAATGTTAGACGATTATAGGTTTATTGGACTTTAATTCTGCAGACAAGTTATTCAGGTATGCCGACTTTTTCAAATGATTTCACTCATTTTTTACAATTATCCCTTACTTATTGGCTTTTATGAGTAAATACGAATCTTATACGGATAAGCGGGGGAGGGAGATGCTGTGAGCTGCGAGCTACGAGCTATGAGTTGCGAGAAGGGAGAAGAATTAGCGAATTGGACAATTCAACAATTTAGGAGGACCGGGAATCACCGCAGGAAGGAGAGAGAAGCCACAACCAATAAGGTACAAGCTGCAAGCGGAAGCGCTGTACGCTTTACGCTATACGCTGTACGGGGGGAAAGCTAAGAGCTATGAGCTACGAGTTGCGAGAAGAGAGGCTGAACGCTTTTCGCTATACTCCGGTACGCTGTATGCAGCAGTGAAACAGGTAACGGAAGGAGAAATAAGAACGGTACCCGGCTCCGGAGGCGTCCCCGCTACAGGTGTCCGGAAGATTTATGGAATGCTGCACCCCTTAGGGCCCAGGCGGCGTCCCCGCCGCCTCTATCCGGGCACCAGCCTGTTGTACCCACGGAGCGTTCGCTTAGGGTCGTCAGCACGTCGGCGGGGACGCCTCCGGAGCCCCATCCTACAGGTGTCCGGAAGATTTATGGAATGCTGCACCCCCAGGGCCCAGGGCGGCGTCCCCGCCGCCTCTATCCGGGCCTAGCCTGTTGTACCCGTGGAGCGTTCGCTTAGGGTCGTCAGCCCATCGGCGGGGACGCCTCCGAAGCCCCATCCTTCCCGCATACAGCAGTAAAAGCTCCCCCGAACACTTTAGTCCAAGCCCGGGGTCCCGCTCAAAATCACCGGAGGCGGAGACCCCTGGCGGGCTGCTGCGGGCTGCACCGTCGGCGGGGACGCCTCCGGGGCCCTTCAGGGTAAAGCGGGTAGCTTTGCTCTTCTCTCTTCCCACAACTCACCGCTCAAAACTCGCAACGCTCAACCCGTTATCGTCTTCAACGGGTCTCCAAACCCGTAAACCCTTAAACTTCCTCCCTCACGGTATAAACCGGAAGTGCTCATCCCCGGCTTTTTGCAGCTGGTGAGCCAGCATTTCTTCGGAGGTCTTCAGGCTGTTGTAGCGCAGCTTCAGCGACAGGGCGTAGCCGTCGAGGTCGGGGAAAAGGGAGGCGCGGTTGATGTTCATCTTCTGCAGGTCGCGCAGCACCGGCTTTTGCAGCTCCGCCGGCATCTCTATTTTGATCACCGACTTTTCAATTTCGTCCCCCAGGAAGTCCAGCTGTTGTATAAAGGGCTCGTAGGAGGTGCCCGTGCTCACGAAGATGGACTGCTGCAAAGAGTAGCGCCGGTTCATCCGGAAGGGCTCTACGGGGAAGACAAGGCTGCAGGAGTTGTCGTAAAAGATCTTTTCAAACAGGGCCTCGTTGATCACCCCCCTGCTTGCTTCCAGCTCGGGGCCGTAGTGTTCTTTGAGCTTCGCGATGGCGCGGGTGCGCAGGAAGTTGATGTTCACCGCCCAGATGGACATAAAATCGTTGACCGCCACCCCGTATTGCTCAAAAGCAAAGTAGGCCGCAATGTAGGGCGACCTGGTAAAGTCGAGCAGGCGCGTGGGCGCCCCGTGGTGTTGCATCAGGGCGAGCCACTCGATAAGGTGTTCGGGGATCTCGTCTTTATTGAGGTAGTTGCGGGCGCCGCGCTGGAACTCGGACAGGAAATCTGCTTCGATGCCTTTGTAGTGCTGTATAAAGTCGGTGCGCTCGATGGCGTTCACCAACCCCCATTCGGCGGCCGCCTGCCCGCGAAAAACCCAGTTGTCGGACAGCTCGTCCACAAAGTGGCGGTAGTCGTTCCAGGTGCTGAATTGCAGGGTAGTGGGTTGCTTGCCGTCCATAGTCAGGACAAGTGCTTAAAAAAGTCGCGCCAGAGACAGTCGGGAGTCGGGAGTCGGGAGTCGGGTTCCGATAGCTATCGGAACGGGAGTCGGGAGTCGGGTTCCGTTAGGTAGCGGAACGGGAGTCGATAACCGGGAGCGGATTATTTTTTATTGATTATTGTCTGGTGATCGTTGGAAACCTTGCGATTGGAAACCTATATCAGTAATTAAAAATCTTCTTTGCGTACAGCTTATAGCGTTCAGCCCGGTTTGTTGGCGGAATTTCCCGGGCATAAAGGGGGAAAGATGCTGGTTATCAGGACTGGGTTAAGGTGATATTCCCCATGTAAAGCATACAAAAAAAGAGAGGACGGCGCCTCTCTTTTGAACGAAATACACACCCAGCTTTGGCCGGTTTTTGGGAAGATACGGGATCATAGGGCTGCGCCCTGTTTATACTATGGTTCCGCTAGCCGGCCGGGTTGGTATTGTCCCTGCGGCGGCCATTGGTGCCCACCATGCTCTGGGGTACCTTTATTTCCACGGCATAGCCTATATCTTCCGAAAGCGTTTTATCCGGTACGTTGCTGACCCAATGCCGCCCTTCCTTTTTGAGGGTGAGGCGCTCGGGGGGAGCGCTTTGAGCGGAGCCCTTGAACTCGGTCAGCCGGGCATCGCAGGTTCCGTCCCTATTGATCGACACATCATAATGCGCCAGTTTCCCTTCGTATAATACTGCTGCTGTCACCTCCATAATCACTGGTTTTATACCCTTAAGTTTCCAAGAATGGTGCCCATGAGGCCAAACACAGCATAAAAAATTTCTATAACGGGGCCTTAACGAATTCTGTGGAAGAGTTTGGTACACAATGAGGCAGGATCATCCCGGCCCCGCTTCCATGGCGGATTTGGCCTGGCCGCGCTGGGACAGGTGGTGGGGAAATTCTACAGTGGGGCGGGAGAGGAGCTGCGAGCTACGAGTTTCGAGCTGCGAGTTAGAACAGTTTAGGGGTTGGTTTCCATCAACTTCACCCCCGGGCATCCATACCCACCCACCCGCCATTATATTGGTGCTGTCAGTAGGACGTATAGCCGTGAAGGGTGACCTGGAGATGAAACCTGTGGACGTAATAGTGGTGGGGATCCGTAAGCCCCCGGGGCCCGTCCCGCCTTTAGGGGCGGTACGGAGACCCGGGAGTAAAGAAATAGCGGGGTCCCGCTCGTTAAACCAGCGAAGGCGGAGACCCAGGGCGGGCAGTAAATAATACCACTCCTTAAAGGAGGAGCTAAGAGGCCAAAGGAGGGGAAGGAAAAAAGAGGTCTTTTCCTCCTGATCCCTGGTTCTTATATTATTTACTACCCTATTATCTGAAAATAATTATCTTAGTTTACTGAAATAGCTAATGTATACCGGGGACCTGGTATTCATTGGTTAGGGAAAACCATTTCCGTTCCCGTTGAACTGCTTAATCAAATCGTACTGCTATGATCATTCGCCTTTCCTTATTCGTGCTCTTTTTTATAGGCTTCCACAGGGTGCAGGCCCAGTTCCGGGAAATGGTCCGACCCGATGTGGATTCCCGTATTATCATCCATTATTTTTACGAGCTCACCTCCCGCGGAATGGATGAAGAGATCCGCTTCAAGGTAACTAATAAGTCGCCCCAGGAGCTGCGGGTCACCATCAAGGCCACCACCCGGTACCAATGCCAACCGAGCAAAAGCTTTGATGTGGGCGCCAACGGGACCGTGCACCTGCCGCCCTAT
>DASWYM010000341.1:0-3502 GCA_036404975.1 Chitinophagaceae bacterium | reverse complement strand
ACCTGCACGATACGCCGGACAAGGGCCTGTTTGCCCAGGCCAACAGGGCCCAGAGTCATGGTTGTATCCGGGTACAGCGTCCCGAGGAACTGGCCCGGTACCTGCTGCGCGGTCAGCCCGATTGGACAGCCGAGCGTATCCGCGAGGCGATGAACAGCGGCAAGGAGCAGGTGGTGAAACTAAATAACCCTGTGCCGGTAGCGATCACGTATTATACCGCGTGGGTGGACCGCGACGGCAAGATGAATTTCCGCAACGACGTGTACCAGCACGACGACCGCACGGCGAAGATGATGTTCACCAATGCGGCGCAGCGCAGGGATATTGCCACCGGTACGCAAGGCAGCGATTCGGCAACTACCGCACAGCCGGCACCGTAAGGAATGATTATGTTTAGCGCTAATAGAGGCTCCCGAGAGGGGGCCTTTTATGTGAGACGAGAAAGGTGAGACGTTAGAGGAGCTGCGAGTTACGAGCTACGAGCTGCGAGAAAAGTCAGCTGGTCATTGGGTCAATTGGGATCGCCCGAATCCCCTGGCCGGAGAAGAGCGTAAAGCTCCGGAGGAGCGCAATGTATATAGCAACCCCGCCGAAGAGGAAACAAAGCTCCGTAGGAGCGGCATGTATATACAGGTAAGTTACCAGCCTGTGAGACATCTTGCAAGAGCGGGAGCCCCACTCTGCCAACAGTGGCCTGTTTGTAGTAAAAAGTACGAAGGAAAATGGCGGCTCCGTAGGCCTGTCCGCTGGAGGATGCCACGTCGATGATCAGCCTCTGTACTGCTGGAAGGTCAGGGGTGCTATAATTTACAGGTAGCACCTACGGCGCATATTTTCCCTTTTGAATCATTGTTGCTACAAACAGGTAGCCGCTACGCGGCATAGAGGCTGCCGGCACAGAGCGCCTGAGAGGTGGTGAGGGCGTAAAGTGTTGCCCCATCCGGAGCAAGCTTCCCTTATGCGCTGGTTTGCTACCGAGCTTTGGCCCCTCCGGGGCCGGGAGAACCTGCAGGTCAAGGTTTCCAACAATTATGATATTCCTCCCTGACTGTGGCACCTTTTCGAAAGTTTGCACTACCCCGGTGTCTCGCAGCGAAGCAAAGAGGACGCGGGACACAAGAAACATGACCTCTTGCTTTGTAGTTCCGGGAGCCCCGTGTCCGCTCCCTTTCGAGAGATAGGGGTTGGGCCTCTCTTTTACTACTCAATGTGAATTGCCCTTACAGCCCGCGACTATGGACTCCCCTCTCACGTCTCACGTTACTGCTCCACCTCGAAACTCGTCACGGGCAGCATGCGGTTGCTGAAGGAGCGCACGCCGAGGAGGAAGCCCACGGTGCCGGCCACGTGCTTTTGAAAGAGCTGGTCGCCGCCGCTCACTTCACCCAGGGGCTTTACACTGCGGCCCAGCAGGGCGATCCAGGTTTGCGAAGAGCCCGCCACGAAAGCGCCGTGCCTGTGCCAGCTGGAAGCGCTGTTGCCGCGGCCGTGGTCGGTGGTTATGATAAAAGTGGTGCGGTCCTTATAGAAGGGGGTGGTTTGCACCAGGTTCCACAGGTCGGCGATGATGCGGTCGGCGCTGTTGGCTTCCTTGAGGTACTGGCCGTACTTGCGGTTATGGCCATAGGTGTCGGTGCCGCCAAGGCCTATATACATCACTTTAGGCTGGTGCTTCAGAATATATTCACGGGCGGCGAGGAAGGTGAGCAGGTCGTTGCGCTCAGGCTCCTCTTTGTGGTCGGGGTGCAGCATGATCTTGTTCAGCGCCTGCTGGGTCCGGGTGAGCTCGCCTTTCTCGTCGGGCTCGTAGCCGCTGTTCACGTACACTTTGCTCCGCTCCTCGTTGAGAATGTAGGGAAAGAGGTTCCAGGATGTGAAAGCTGCGATCTTGCCGCTGTATTGGGGCAGGCGGTTGAGGTATTCGAGCAGGTTGACGTTGCGGTTTTTTTTCTTCACATTGTCGGCCACGAGGGGGTCGGCGGCCCCGGTAAAGATCTCGTTATAGCCGGGATAGGATACCGAATAAAAGTTCTTCGTGTTCACGCGGCTGCCCTTGTGGCGGTTGCCGATCAGCTGCCCGTTGCGGGCTATGATATTCCACACAAAGGGCATGAGCTTTTCGCGGCGGCGCTCCATAGCGGGATCCCAGAACATGGCTTTGGCGAAGGTGGTGTCGGCCGTATGGGAAGGGTCATGGATTAGGGTAGAGTCGGCACCAAAGAAAAGTTCCTGCCAGCGAAAGCCGTCGAGGGTAATGATGAAGATGTTGTTGCCGTTGGGTTTATCCTTATCGCGAAGGTCGGCGTGGCCCAGCCCGGTCGCCCACATGATCAACCCGGGCAGGAGCAATAAAAGTTTCATAGTATGGTATTTAGAATGATCACCGGGGAATTAAGTAATAAATCTGTGCCAGCATGGGAAGGGGTTGGAGGTTGGACGTTTCTCGCTTCCCGTTTGAAGTACCGGCAAAAGTGATGGGTACACGCTAAACGCTGTAGGCAAAGACAAGGAGTGATGAGTAATGAGTAATGAGTGATGAGTAAGCGCCGCAAAAGCAAGCTTTCCTTCAGGAGGCCACCAGCATCCGTAAGGCAATTACGAATAATCCAATAATCACTTATAGGAAGCAGGCATCTCCCTGCTGTAGGAGATTGCTATGGACCATCAACCATCGACTATTGACCTCCTTTCACGTCTGACGTCTCACGTCCCCGTCCCACCTCACCATCCGGGTGTGAAGTTGAGGCCGAAGTTGGCATTCTTAAAGGCGCCGTTCTGCCAGGGCACGGCATAGAAGGGCTCGATGATCAGGTAGCCAAAGAGGTTCACGCGCAGGGAAACGCCGCTGCTCAGCACGAACTTTGAATCCCTTACCACCCTGCTTCCTTTATCATCGGTGGCGACGCCCTGGTAATCACCCCAGGCGATACCGCCGTCGGTAAACAGGTTCAGCTCGCTCAGGAAGAAACGAGACTTGATACCGGAAAGCCGCTCAGGGCCGGTAAGCGGGTAGCGCAACTCGACGTTGCCCACATACATCTGGCTGCCGATAAGATCGTTGATGCTCACGCCGCTGGAACGGTCGGCATCTTCCTCGTAGAACATGTTGGCATCGTAGCCCCGAACGAGGGTGGAATACCCTACGTAAAGGGGCGGCAGCACGCCGTTCTCGGCATCCTTGCCAAAGCGGCCCACATACATGTTGCGGGTGGCGAGGGTGACGGGTGCCATGCGGAAATACTTGCGGTAGTCGCCCAGCAGGTTGCTCATATTGATGGCCCCAAAATACTGGCCCGCCTGGAAGCGGAAGCGGTGGCCGGTGAGCGGGGAGGCTACCCCGAAATTGGAGTTATCGCCAACATAGGCCACGTAGCCCTGCCCCAGGTTGAAGCCCGAGGGAGTGGGCAGCTTTTCGCGGTCGTTGCCGATGTAAAAACCGGAGACGGGATCATAGTAATCGCTGTAGCGGTCGAGGCGGTAATAATACCGCGCAAAGGAAGCA
>DASWYM010000340.1:0-5286 GCA_036404975.1 Chitinophagaceae bacterium | reverse complement strand
GTCCAGGATGATGAGGGAAGGTAAAGCATCAGGATTATTTTCCAGGTAGGTGATGGCCTCTTCGCCATTGACTTCAAAATGCACGGCATCGGCTGCCCCGATTTCACTAAAGGCTTCCCGGATCAGCATCCGGTCTTCTTCATCGTCGTCTACTAACAGGATCGGCTTGTATTCGTTCATATGGGTTAAGGTAGGGTTGCTCTTTTGGTTCCCGAAAGCTGCAAATGTACTGGATATTGACTTTTTTATTGTTAAGTAAAGCAAAGCTTATTCCGTTTGAGAGCAAGAGTTTACACGTGTTATAATAAACCTGCTGCCACTCTGCCCACCGACTTCTTAATTGCATCCAGGACTAGCGTTATGTATCACCTTGCCTCAGGGCCCAAGCCTTCCACTCATTTACTGCAGCCTTACTCCGGGGTAACAGCCTAGTAACAGTATAGTAACGCTATAGTAACAGTATCTCTACCCCGCCTCACAACCGCATCTCGGCCGGATCCTGGCCCCCTCCCGGCCGCCTGTATAAAGGGCGGCTGAGAGGCGGCCGCAAGGTCGCCCAGACCGGGCTGAGGGGCAGCCTAAATATACTGTTCCTATAGGGTTACTATGCTTTCTCTATACTGTAGCTATAGTGTATCCTTTCCTGTAGGTTAGCATTGCACCTAAATAGGAACAAGAATCCCAGGATAGAAATATGCCCTCCTTGGCCAGCCGGGGGGATGGTCAAGGAGGGCTGTTCACCGTATGGGTGTTCTAATATTGAGAAGAGGTGCCTGGGTAATAAACGGAACTTAAGAAAGCTCTTCTTCTTTTTTTTCGTCAAAGCAGCCGCCCTTGGTGCCATGGTTCATATGGCCTTCCTGGCAGTCTACGCTGCTGATGTCGTAGCGGGCGTCAAAAGTTCTTTCCAGGTCCGTGTCGCTGCCGGCCAGCCTTCCGCCTATAGCCTGTTCAATGGGTTGGTTTGATCCGGACATATTCTGTTGACGTTTATCTTTCCTTGACATAATGTGTTGATTTGTTCTATGGTATAGGGAGAAAGAATTGTGCCATTATGGGGTTTGAATAAGAAAAGCCCCTCAGTTAATGAGGGGCTTGAAAGGTTATTTACGAAACGTAAGTGTTACGTCTTTATGATTAAGCATCAGGAGCCACTACATCGTCAACTTCTGTAGGTATCCAGTAGAATCTTAACTGCAGAAGCTTCAGACCATCGTTGTCATATTCCCAGAAGAAGCCATACAGGCGCTCATCAAAGATTGGATATCTGCCTGCTTTCAAAGTGTAATCAATAGTGCCATCACCATCAGTATCTAAAGTAACATCAGTAAGGACAGTTACATAAAGCAGTTCGGCACTAACGTTTGTAAACTTGTTGTAGTTATCTGAGAATGTAACGCCATCACAATCCAGAGATACTGGATATTCTACATCTTCATACATTATACCATCAGCGCAAGTGGTCAGTGTAGCAGAAGCTTCTCCACGATTTCCAGGAACGCGAGCAAATACAGAAGACCTAGTGGTGCCGGAAGAGTTGGGATCAGGATTCGGAAGAGTGAAAGCTGCACGACCATCAGTTCCATTGGCATCTGTAACCTGGAAGTCGTCAGTCATAGATTCTGATAGATCGATTCTTGTTTTGCCATCCAGCTTTACAAAGATGCGGCCACCATTGTTGCCGGTCATATCAGCTGTTTTCCCTTTAGGAACGCCGATGATGTTCAGGTTGTAGTGGGCACCGCTGGGAGCACCATTTCCAGTCGCTTGTTGACCTTGCACTAAGGCAGCATCTTCACCAGAGGTAGGTTGTACGGCATCTTTTTGACAGCTAATAATTGTCATGGGGACAGCAAGGGCAAGGAGCCATGTGAATTTTCTCATTGTTGTGAGGTTTTAAGGGTTTATAAAAATGAATAATAAAAGCTACGGGCATGGGTTCCCCGGAGATTGGAAGGGTTCTTCTCTCAAAACAACAGGAGCAATACCAACTGAGGATATGGGCCGGTGTATCAGGTTAGACGATGTGGTAGTTATACTTGGAGATCTTTACTAGGAGGATGGATTCGCAGTAAGGTAGTCTTTTCGGTTACGGTCACACTAAGTAAATGCACATTTTCTGGTTGTGCAAGTATTTGTCAATAAAAATTATTTTATAATATATCGGTGCGGAAAAGTACTCTGCCTTATTCATCAGTTTAATCAATGGGCCAATAAGGAAACCGTTCTTTACCTCCTGGAATGGAGACACTCTTTTCCCTTAAATGGAGTGGAGGTTGGGAAGTGGTAATACTACAAAATGTGCTCATCATCCGCAGAATCATTATTCCACCCGTCCCTTCTGTGATAAAGGAAAGCCCCGCACGGGGCGGGGCCGGGGCGCGGTAAAAACGGTTGCACAGAATTACCTTGTAAGACGCCCACTCTAATGTACCACCATTTACTCAGCATTGCAAGAAGGCCAGTAACCACTGGCTTCTATAATACCAGTATTGGAGAGTTGAGAAGTTGGGGGGTGAGAGATCGTTTACCAGCCAATGGAAGCCGGCGGCTGGTAGCTAGAGCTGGAAGCTGGCAGCTATTTTCTGGCACGCAATTTTTATTGCTATAAGGGAGTGCCCCCGAACAATTGAACCCTTCACCACGAATCGTCCATTTCTTCCCGGGCAAAACGGATACATTCTTAACCTCGAAAAAACACTATTTATGGACGCCCGTTCCCTGGACCTCTACGAAGAGCGGATCAACGCAATTACCCATGGAGTAGGAGTGCTGCTGGCCCTGATCGCTGCTCCCTATCTACTGATGAAAGCTACCGACTACGGTAAGCTGAATACCATCCTGGCGGTGAGCGTGTTCCTCTTTGGTATGCTGATGTGTTACCTGTCTTCCACGATGTTCCATGCCCTGCCGGATTCGAACCGCAAACGCCTGTGGCTGATAGCCGACCATATCTCCATCTTCTTTATGATCGGGGGAACCTATACCCCACTGGTGCATAAATATGTGGACGATAGCATTGCCGTTCCTTTCCTGGGTATCCTATGGAGCCTTATTGCGGCGGGCAGTATCCTGAAACTTTTCTTCACCGGGCGCTACGAATGGCTCTCCACCTTCTTCTACGTTTTCCTGGGCTGGATGCTCCTCTTTATCATAAAGCCGGTATCGGCTACCATGCCACCGCACATCTTTTGGTGGGTCATAGGGGGCGGGTTGGCCTACTCGGTAGGCGTCATCTTTTACCGCATCCGCCGGCCCTTTGCACATTGCGTGTGGCACCTCTTTGTGCTCACCGGCACCAGCATGCACCTCTATGCTATTCACGAGAGCATCCACGTGCAGGTTCAGTTCGGATAATGAGTGATGAATGGTGAGTGATGAGGAAAGTCAGTAAGTCATTAGGTCATTGAGTCAATGTTGATTTCCTAAATGCAAGAAGCCCCCGGTATATAACTGGGGGCTTGTTTCTGTAAATATTATTGAACTAATGAGGACCTTTCTCCCGTCTCACGTTTGACGTCTCACGTTTCACGTCCCTCACCATCCTATGCCATAATCCTCTCCGTGGTTGCTTGAGCCGCCCCAGAGGGTGCCGTGCTTCCAGTCGAAGTAGATGGCGTTGATAGGTCCGCTGGTGCGGTCATCGAAAGTCATGATGTAGCCCATCTTCTTCAGCTCGTCGCGCACAGCCTGCGGGGTGCTGTCGTGGAGCAGTACATTGCCCGGGCGGGGCTTGCGGTCGTCGGTTTTGGTGCCGCCCAGCGACAGCCACAGCTGGTTGGTGTTGATATTGGCCGCCTCAGAGGCCTGCTGCACGGTCATACCAAACTCTACCATGTTCAGGAAGAACTGCAGCAGGTTCTGGTCCTGGGTGTCGCCACCCTGCACGGCAAAGGAGAGATAGGGCTTTCCGTCCTTCAGTGCCATGGAGGGGGTAAGTGTTACGCGAGGGCGCTTGCCAGGCTGTACCACGTTGAACGGGTTGAGGGCGGAGTCGAGCACAAAGCTTTGCATGCGCTGGCTCATACCAATGCCGGTGTTGCCCGCTATAACGGCCGGCAACCACCCGCCACTGGGCGTGATGGACACTACCCAGCCTTCCTTGTCGGCGGCTTCCACGGTAGTGGTGCCCAGCCACAGGCGGTCCTGGTAGTCGGCCAGCCCGAGGCTGTTGCGCACGTCATGGCTGGGGGCAAAGTTGCGTCGCGAAGTGTCGAGCTCATAACCCCGCTGCTTCAGCAGTTCGCCATAGGGATTCTTCTTTCCTTCGAAAGGATAGGGGTCGCCGGGACCGATGTCGGGGTTGTTCTTATCATAAGTGATCATGGCTGCGCGTTGCTTAGCGTACTCTTTACTCAGCAGGCCCCTGATCGGCTCGGCCGGTGGAAAGTAAGAGTCGCCGTAATAAAAGTCCCGGTCGGCAAAGGCCAGGCTCATACCCTGGTACAGGGTATGGATATAGCGGGCGCTGTTGTAGCCCATGCTCTTCAGGTCGAAGTTTTCCAGGATGTTCAGCGCCTGCAGCAGCACCGGCCCCTGGGTCCATTGCTGCAGTTTGTACACGTCCACGCCCTTGTAATTCACTTTTAGCGGTTCTTCTTCCAGGGGCTTCCACTTCGCCAGGTCTTCCATCGTAATGAGGCCGCCCTGCTCCCGGGCACCCCGCACAAACTCCTTCGCAATATCGCCCTTGTAAAAGCGGTCATAGGCCGCCATGATGGCCTCCTTGCGGCTCCTGCCCTTCTTCAGGGCGGCCCTTTCGGCCTCCACCATTTTGGTGAGGGTTTGCAGCAGGTCCTTTTGCACAAAGATCTCGCCCGCCTCGGGGGCCTCGCGCTTTTCGCCTTCGTGGGTGAGGAACACCTTGCGGCTGTAGGGCCACTGCCTGATGCGCTCCTTGCCCCGCTCAATGGAGTTGGCCGTCTGGGCCTCCATGGGGTAGCCGGCCGCCAGCTGCATGGCCGGCGCCAGCACCTGCTCCAGGCTCATCGTGCCGTAGTGGGCCAGCATGTAGAGGAGCCCGCCGGGCGTGCCGGGGGAAGTAGCGGCCAGCGGACCGTATTCGGGCGGAAAGTGGTAACCCTTGCTTTTAAAGAATTCAGGCGTCGCGCCGGTGGGGGCTATTCCCATGGCATTGATGGCAATGACCTTTTTGGTCTTCGGGTTGTAGATCAGCGCCTGGGTTTCACCGCCCCAGCTCAGCACATCCCACATCGTGCAGGTGGCCGCCAGCATGGCACAGGCCGCATCCACGGCGTTGCCGCCCTGCTGAAACACCATCGAGCC
>DASWYM010000339.1:0-10950 GCA_036404975.1 Chitinophagaceae bacterium | reverse complement strand
TGGAATCACAGATCCATGGCCTAAAGTGGGGTTTTCTGCACAATATGGACACAACAGCCCTAGGGATCAATAAGCAGGGATTTATTAACCTGGATAATGTCTGGAAGGATCGCCCCGACCAGTCTTCCTTTTTGCTGCAGTGGAAACCTACGGCCTTGTGGTGGAGTGAAGATGGACTCTTTGGTCTCACCACAGGCCCCTTCTTTACCCGCCAGGATTCCGCTGTTCTGGCTACCGGGTATTTCTTTACCATCTGGCAGCGTACTCATACTGCGGCTCCATTTAAGTTTGTAGTGGATGCGGGCGTACAGATGAAGCCCGGAGTGGCTCCTTCCGCCTTTGTTTCCACTCCAGTGGCCAAAGAGAGGATCGCCAAAGCTAAAGCGGCGGGAAAAGCACCCACTGTGGTACTCTTGGCAAGCACTGCCCCGGCAGAAGCCTTTTACAAAAAGGCCTCGAAGGAGTCATTGGGTCAGGCTATGATCAATTACACGCATGAGCAGAGTTTCGTGCTGGTGTCAGACCTTGGAAAGCTTGCACCAACCGAGCTGGGCACGGTGCCAGCCTTTGACCGCAAACACAGTTTCCAACGTACAGGCCATAAGAACCTAACGGTAGCCTGCTATTATGAATGGGGACAATTGCGCTCTTCCGACGGTGGACCAGAGTACTCCGGGTACTATGTACATGTATGGCAGGCGCACGGGCAAAAGCCTGTTCTGTTGGCCGCCGTGTACCAGTTTGATCAATCCTTGAATCCTTAAACGATTAGTGGCAGTTAACGGGTTCGTGTGCGCTGATGGGTAATTGGGGGCTGATAAAAGGAATGCCCAGGTTCAGGCCCCGGAGTATGAGGAGGGTCGCCATGACAAAAAGAAATACCGGTATGGCTTTGCGCAATTGTCCACGCACCTGCTGGTTGAAATAGCTGCCAAAGAATACGGCACCCAGCATGGCCGGGAAGGTGCCCAACCCGAACAGGGTCATAAACAGCGAGCCCTTGGCTGCCGTGCCTGCCAGCAGCGACGAGGAAAGTGCCAGGTAGATCATGCCGCAGGGCAGCAAACCATTGAGCACGCCAATGCTGAACAGCGATGTATACTTTGTGGACTGGAAAAGCCGGCCCAACGCTGTACGCAGTTTTACAAAAGGCTTGTTGGTAGCCGATACAAAAATGGAAGAAGCCTTATACCGGGTAGGAATGAGGAGGTAAATGAAAATGAGGGCGCCCAGTGTAATGGAAAGAATGCTTTGCCAATGCGTGGAAAAAAGCGTTTGACCCGCCAGGCCCAGGATTAGCCCCAGCGCAGCATAGGTCGTCACGCGTCCCAGGTTGTAGAGCACCCCACCCAACACCCGACCACCATCGGTGCGGTGACCGATGGGCAGCGATAAAGCCAGCGGGCCACACATGCCAATGCAATGCAGGCTGCCAACGGCTCCCATGATAAAGGCAGTACTAATTACCTCGGTAGTGCTCATGCTATTCAATTATTCTTTATTCCACCACTGGATCAGGCGGATTACCCCGGAGGAGAATACCAGCAGTCCTGCAATCACATACTCCAGCGAGGTATGATACATAAAAGGATGCACCAGCAACGAGGCACCTGCAAGCCCCAGCAGGATACTGCCCGACAGGGGCTCCTTCAGGGCCACGCCATAACCAAGGGCTGCTACGATCAGTAAAGCCAGGGGAGAGGCGGTGGCGGCACTATTGTCCATCAATAAATAAATGGCAAAGCCGGCAACCAGGCCCAGCCCGGCAGCCCACTTGACCAAAGCATTCAATGAAAAGGTATTCATAACCGGAGTGCTTATTGGTTAAAAGAACTTTTTCTTTTCCATGTAATACGTTTGTCCACCAGCCTGCCAGCTCAGTTTGATGTCGTACATTCCGTTGACGGTTGCGGGCAGATCAATGGTATACTGGTTGTCCGAAACTGTAAACGACTTCCGGAAATCCTTTTTGGCATCAGAAGGACGATACAGGTACAGTTCCCCCTGCAGGATTTTCCCGTTGAAATCGGAAGGAAACTGGATGCGCAACTTGTGGCCATCGTAGTTGATCTCGGGCGGAGCCGAAAGGGCAGCCACGCGTTGTTTCTGGTCAATTACATCCTGGTACTTTACTTCCGCCTCGTAGTAATTTTCGGTTACCAGGTCGTAGTGTTCCCCATTGGCTTTAAATACCAGGAACATGATGCCGCAAACAAAAAGGAGGTAAACGATAAGGATCTTATAAGCCCAACTGATTTTCATAATTAGCATATTTAGTAACCAGGTCCCAGGAAGGTGGTGGTTGCAGATTTAATCTTTTCACCGCCCTCGTAAACCCCGATGGTGATGGGCGTCTTACGACGGGTGATGGTGTTACGGTCCAGTTTAACAAAGAACGTGGCTGTGTGATAAGACTCTGCCGGCACAACCAGGTTAGGAGTGACCATGGTGATCTCGCCCTTTACCCCTTCCAGCTTAAGCGTCATTGGTAAATCCTTTCTTGTTTTATTAGCCAGCTTGATGTTGTACACATTGCTGATACGGCCATCGGGCAGGTTCTGGAAGATCTGGCCCTGGGCGCGCAGTACGGTAGCGTCCACATCATCGCGGCTGACCAGTAAATAGGTAAGTATGCCCAGCAGGATCACCAGGATGGCCGAGTAAGCTGTCATCCTCCAGTTGAAGGTCTTTTTACGGGCGTGCTGTATATTTTCTTCCGAGTCGTAACGGATCAGGCCCAGGGGCTTGTTGATCTTTTCCATGATGGAATCGCACGCATCAATGCAGGCTGTGCAGTTGATACATTCCAGTTGTGTGCCATTGCGGATATCAATGCCAGTAGGACATACCTTGACACAGGCAAAGCAGTCCACGCAATCGCCGTTCGGAACGTCGGCAGCAGCTTCTCTTTTGAGCTTCCCCCGGGGTTCGCCGCGTACATAGTCATACGCCACCACCATCGACTTACGGTCCAGCAACACGCCCTGCAGGCGGCCGTAGGGGCATACCACGATACAGGCCTGCTCGCGGAACCAGTAGAAGACAAAAAAGAAGATGGTGGTAAAGCCCATAAGGGCAGAGAACGTGGCCAGGTTCCTGCCGATGCCTTCATGTACCATCATCAGCACTTCGTCCATGCTGATCAGGTAGGCGAGGGCGAAGTTGGCAATGAGGAAGGAGATCAGAAAGAAGACCGCCATTTTGGTAGCGCGCTTCCGGAGCTTGTAGCCGTTCCAGGGCATTTCTTTCAGGCGCTTTTGTGCACTGGAGTCGCCATCCAGCCAGAACTCGATCTTGCGGAACACCATTTCCATAAATACCGTCTGGGGACAGGCCCATCCGCACCACACGCGGCCAAACACTACGGTGAACAGGATGATAAACACGATAAAGGTGAGCAGCCCTATGGCAAAGATGAAAAAGTCCTGGGGCCAGAAGATCTGCCCGAAAAGAATGAACTTCCGCTCCACGATGTTGAACATGAACAGGGGCTGACCCTCGTACTTGATAAAGGGAAGGCCAAAGAAGATGGTCAGGTACACCAGCGTGGCGGCAATGCGCCAGTTGTGTAGTTTGCCCTTTGGTTTTTTAGGAAACAGGAAATTGCGCTTTCCCTCTTTATTGATGGTCGCGACAGAGTCGCGGAACGATTGATCCAGCAAGCCTTTTTTGCTTTCAATAACACTTTCTTCTAATGGTGCAATTTCCTGTTTCATGGTAAGGTGGGTTGGTTGTTTTTCTACTTCATTGATATGGAACCTTTGTCCACAGGAGCGGTGGTATCTTTCCCCGCCGTTGCGGTTTCTTTATATACATCTCCCTGTGGTGCTTTAGCATTGGCAGGGTTGGTGCCTTGGATCGACTTGATGTAGGAAGTCAGGTTCTTCAGTTCCGTCGGGGAGAACTGCTTTTCCCAGGCCTGCATACCCTTGTCGATCACGCCGTACTTGATGGTTTTGAACACGTCGTTGATGCTGCCGCCGTGAATCCAGTATTCGTCGGTCAGGTTAGGACCAACACCACCTTCACCATTGGAGCCGTGGCACATGAAGCAACTCTTCTGGAAGATCTGCTTGCCTTCGGCAATCCCGGCTGCGTCGGCCATGGTTACGGTCTTTTCATCCACCATTTCGCCGGAGCTTTTGCGCAGCTCTTCCATCTGGGCTGCAGCAATCTTCATCTCTGTGTTGTATTCTTCTTCGGGCGTAGGACCGGAGCCTACTACGTGAAAGCGCACGAAATAGACCACGGCTACCACGATGGTAAAGTAGAAGCCCCATTTCCACCACGGTGGCAGGGAGTTGTCCAGCTCTTTGATGCCATCATAATCGTGGTCCAGCAGGATGTCTTCTTCCTTCTCAACAGGAACGGCTTTGGTGAAGACGCGCTGGTTCAGAGATGCCCACCACTGTCCTAAGGTGAGCGGCGGCTCGTTGGCAAACTCGTGCTTCATCAGCTTGTTGACGCGGAAGTAAATGGAGATCACCATTGACAGGATCATTACCAGCAACACACCTACGATGATGTAGAGCAGGTTGCCGGCGGAGGTGAAAGCAGCCGGCGCTTTTTTGGCGACAGCAGCCGCAGTTTCGGCCGTAGTGGTGGCGACAGGAGCAGCGGTGGTCGTGCCCTGGTTCCAGGCAGCCACCCCGCCAAAGAGCACTACCAGCAGCGCCAGGACTAAAATGATATAGATGCGAACTTTTCTCATTGTTATACTGGTTTGATTGGATTTATAGAAGAAGTAGACTCAGAACCTTCAAGGTCCAGGGGAAGGACGCTGATCTCGGCAACGCTTTTCTTGTCCATGGTCTTTACATAATAAAGCACGGCTACAAAAAACAGGAAGAAGATCAGCAGCGAGATCATCGGGTAGATGTCGATCCCTTCAATGGAGGCTGCGTGTCCTTTTATATACTTAAGCATGGTATTCCTTATTTAAGTTGTGCGGTTTTGTTTTTACCGATATCGGTACCCATGCGCTGCAGGTAGGCGATCACCGCTACGATCTCACGATCGGAAGGCACGGTGATAGAGTCGCGGCGCAGGTTGGCAGTGATCTCAGCCGCCTGCTTCATCAGGTCGGCGTTGGCCAGCTGATCGTAGCCCTGGCTGTAAGGAACACCCAGCGACTGCATCGCGCGGATCTTGGCCGGGGTACTGGCGGTGTCCAACTTCTGGTCGATCAGGAACGAATAGGCCGGCATCACCGAACCGGTAGAAATGGACTGCGGATCATCCAGGTGGTTGTAGTGCCAGGTATCCGACTTCTTGTTGTTACCAGCGCCGGAACGGGCCAGGTCTGGACCGGTGCGCTTGGAGCCCCACTGGAAGGGGTGGTCATACACGAACTCACCGGCTTTTGAGTACTCCCCATAGCGTTCGGTCTCGGAACGGAACGGACGAATCATCTGCGAGTGGCAGGTATAGCAGCCTTCACGCACATAAATATCACGACCCTGTAGTTCCAGTGGCGTATAAGGCTTCACGGAAGCAATCGTGGGTACGTTCGACTTGATCAGGAAGGTGGGGATCATCTCCACCGCGCCACCAATCAGGATCACGATCAGGGTAGCTACCAGCATGGGTGTGGGCTTGCGCTCAATCCAGCGGTGCCAGTGTTCGCCCTTATGCTTGTGGTATACTTTCTCCATGGCAGGCGCTTCGGCTTTCTCATCGGCCAGCAGGGTGCCCTTGCGCGCGGTTTTGTACAGGTTGTACATCATCACGATGGCCCCGATCACGAACAACAAACCGCCAAAGGAACGGGTGGCATAGAAGGGCCGCATAAAGGTCACCGTATCCAGGAACTGGTACTTCAGCTGGCCGCTGTCGGTGAACTGCTTCCACATGGAGGACTGCATGAAGCCCGCCATGTACATGGGGATAGCATAGAACAGGATCCCCAGGGTGCCTACCCAGAAGTGGAAATTGGCCAGCTTCTTCGAGTACAGCTCGGTACGGAAGATCTTGGGGATCAGCCAGTACAGGATGCCGAAGGTGAGCATGCCGTTCCAGCCCAGGCCACCAACGTGTACGTGGGCGATGGTCCAGTCGGTAAAGTGAGAGATGGCGTTGATGCTTTTTAGCGACATCATGGGTCCTTCAAACGTAGCCATACCATAAGCAGTCACGGCCACCACCATAAACTTCAGGATCACATCCTCGCGCACCTTATCCCAGGCACCGCGCAGGGTGAGCAGACCGTTGATCATACCACCCCAGGAGGGGAAGATGAGCGTAAAGGAGAATACGATACCCAGCGACTGGGCCCAGTTGGGCAGTGCCGTATACAACAGGTGGTGCGGACCGGCCCAGATGTAAATAAAGATCAGCGACCAGAAGTGGATGATGGATAATTTATACGAGAATACCGGGCGGTTAGCAGCCTTGGGAAGGAAGTAGTACATCAGGCCCAGGTACGGAGTGGTCAGGAAGAAAGCCACGGCATTGTGGCCATACCACCACTGCACCAGCGCGTCCTGTACACCGGCAAACACCGAGTAACTCTTGAAGAAGCCTACAGGGATAGCCAGCGAGTTTACCACGTGCAGCACGGCTACGGTAATAAAAGTGGCGATGTAAAACCAGATGGCCACATACAGGTGACGCTCGCGACGCTTCAGGATGGTAGCGAACATGTTCCAGCCAAAGATCACCCAGATCACGGTAATGGCTATGTCAATAGGCCATTCCAGCTCGGCATATTCTTTGGAAGTGGTGATCCCCAGCGGCAGTGTGATGGCAGCTGCTACAATAATAGCCTGCCAGCCCCAGAAGTGGATCTTGCCCATCAGGTCGCTGGCCATACGGGTCTTCAGCAGGCGCTGGATCGAATAATAATAACCCATGAAAATACCGTTACCCACGAAGGCGAAGATCACTGCATTGGTGTGCAGGGGACGCAGGCGCCCGAAGTTGAACCAGGGCTGGAGGTTAAGGGCTTGAGGAAATACCAGCTGCAGGGCGGCCCAAAGGCCTGCCAGCATGCCCACTACCCCCCAGATGATGGTGGCATAGGCAAAATTGCGCGTGATGGCGTTGTCGTAATAGAAGGTCTCCCGTGTGGCCTTAGGCACGGCGGGGGAAATGTGTACGACTTCCTCACCTTGTTTAAATGTTTCCGGTTGCATGAATCTATCTTGTTTTGGAGTTATGATTTTGTAGAATCGGGGTTGTCATCGAAGAGCATCCTGACGGAAGGAGTGTAGTCATCGTCATACTGGCCTTTTTTGACAGACCAGATGAAGGCAGCCAGAAAGCCGCCGGCCACGAGTATACTAATGGCAATAAGGATTACCAGGACGCTCATACATAAAGGATTGAAGGAAGGTCAAAAGTA
This sequence comes from Chitinophagaceae bacterium, assembly GCA_036404975.1. GTDB lineage: Bacteria > Bacteroidota > Bacteroidia > Chitinophagales > Chitinophagaceae > Flavisolibacter. The sequence goes on along the minus strand of DASWYM010000339.1, from coordinate 3,608 downwards.
TTGGTCACATTGAGGTCTTTTACTGAGTATGGTCAAGCGAAAACATGACTTAAGTCATATTATGCCAGTCCTTTCCGCTTTGCGGACAAGGAAGTGGCGATGGTTACAAAGGCAACAATGGTAATGGAGCTAGCCGGCATCAGGATGGCCGCCACCATCGGCGACAACTCGGCCCGCACCGCGAAACTCAGCCCCACTATATTATACAGGATCGAAATGATAAAGGAAGCCGTCACAATGCGCTTTCCCGAGCGGGCATAGCGGAGGAAGGCATCCATCAGCCCCACCTGCGAACTGTCGAGTATGGCGTCGGAGGCCGGAGTGAACTGGCTCGTATTCTCGCTCACCGCAATGCCCACATTACTTTGCTTCAGCGCACCGGCATCATTCAGCCCGTCACCGAGCATGAGCACGCGCAAGCCTTTCTGATCTTTTAACTCTTTGATATAATCCAGCTTGCTTTGGGGCGATTGGTTAAAGAGCAACGGCGCCTGGGCACCAAAGAGGTACTGCAGGTTTTTGCGTTCCGCACTGTTATCGCCCGAGAGCACATGCACCCTGTAGCCGTCGCCCTGCAGGTTGCCGGCCATTTCCCTTACCCCATCGCGATAGCTGTTGGCCAGGGTGTAATACCCGAGGCAGTGGCCATCGATGGCGATCCATACCTGCGTGAAGGCCGAAGACACCTCTTCGGAGGGTCCCTTCACAAAGGAGGCCGACCCCACGCGCACATAGTGCCCGTCGATCATTGCCTCCAGGCCCTTACCCGGCAGTTCCTTAAAGTATTCCACCGGCAGGGGCTCGGTGTGATTGGTCTGCAACAGGTAATCCTTAATCATGCGGCTCAACGGGTGGGTCGATTCCTTGGCCAGCGAGTACACCAGGTTCAGTTCGCGCTTGCTTAGGGTCTCGCCTTTAAACGAGATGGCCGCCTTGGTACTGTGGGTCAGCGTACCGGTCTTGTCGAAGATCACGGTGTCCACCCGCGCCAGGGCCTCTATCACCGAGGCATTCTTCATATATAGCTTGTTCTTTCCAAAGTGCCGCAGCATATTGCCGAAGGTGAACGTGGCGGAGAGCAGCAGTGAGCAGGGGCAGGCCACAATCAATGCCGCGGTCACCGCCGGCAGGATATTGGCTGGGTTCACCACCCACCAGTACACGCCCGCGGTGGCCGCAATGGTAAACAGCACGGCGGTAAAGTAGCGGCTCCAGGGGTGAATAAAGGATTTGTCCTTGTTTTTCTGACCGTCGAAGACGTCGTTGTTGTTCCACAACTGGGTGATATAGCTTTGCGATACGGTCTTTATTACCTCCATCTCCATGCTGCCTCCCAGCTGGCGGGCCCCGGCGTAGATAAGGTCGCCCTTCTGCCGGGCCACGGGCGTGTTCTCGCCCGACACAAAGCTGTAGTCGATATTGCCTTCCCCCTTTACCAGCAGGGCATCGGCGGGCACCATCTCGTTGTGGCGCACCAGGATGCGATCGCCCTTTTCGAGCGAGGAAATGGTCTTGGCCTCTTCGGTACCGTCTTCTTTTAGCACGGTCACCCCCAGGGGGAAATACGATTTATAGTCGCGGTCAAAGGAAAACGAGTCGTAGGTCTTGTTTTGGAACCAGCGGCCCACCAGCATAAACAGCACGATACCGCACATGGAGTCGAGGTAACCCGCCCCGGTGCCTGAAAGGATCTCGTACACCGAGCGCGAAAAGGTCATCAGGATCGATACGGCAATGGGGGCGTCGATATTGAGCCACTTTTGCCGCAGGCCCTTCCAGGCCGATATAAAGAATTCGTTGGCGCTGTAGAAAAACACCGGCAGCGCCAGCAGCAGATTGGCGTAATTGAAGATGCGCTCCAGGTAGTGCTCGTCGATATTCCCCGAAGAAAAGTACTCCGGGAAAGAAAGCATCATTATATTACTGAAGGCAAAGCCGGCCACCCCGATCTTGTAGATCTGCTGGCGCACCACTTTCTTTTCGCGCTTTTTTTCCGAATCATTAAAAGTGATGTGCGGCTCATAGCCCACAAATGCCAGAAGCTCCACGATCTTGCGCAGGGTGGTGGCTGTGGGATCAAAAGCGATAAAGATTTCCTTGCGGCCAAAATTGGTCTTTGAATATAGCACACCTGGCTGGATTACATGCAGGTTCTCCAGCAGCCAGATACAGGAGGCACAGTGCATCTGCGGCAGGTAGAAATTAAGGTGACTTTGCTTGCCGTCGGTAAAGCGAATCAGCTTGCCGATCACTTCTTCGTTATCCAGGTAGGCAAATTTATCGGAGGCGAAGCGCCCCTTTACTTTGATGCCGGGGGTCGATGAGAGGTCGTAATAATTGCACAGGCCATTTTCCTTCAGAAGTCCATACACGAATTTACAACCTTCACAACAGAAATAATAGGAGCCCTCGGTCAGGCTGCGGTCGCAGGTCTCGCCGCAGTGATAGCACTTGGTGCTGCTTTTTTGAGGGGCAGGGGCGGGCATTGTCGGGCTGGCAAGGGCTTCCAACGGTGGCATAGGCAATAATTAAATAGGCACAAAAGTGCCTTATTGCCTTTTTCAATAAGATGAGGAACGTCAGGTTTATTCGTGAGAGACGTCAAGTTAAGGACAGCCGCCTCTTAAATGAAAATACTGCGGGGAAGGCTCAAAGGGTGATTTGTAGCGGGATACGTTGGAACGGACCTCCCTGAAACACTTTTTTTTCTGCCTGGTAATGCTTTTCTGCCTAACAGCTTCTCCTGAGATGACCAGTATCCGACCAGTATCAAACCAGTATCTGACCAGTATATAACTAGTATCTATATAGATACTGGTTTCATACTGGTGATATACCCGTTATATAGGGAGTATGGACGGGTGATCCTTGAAGGCGGAGGGGAGTCCGGATGGCCGGCAGGGAGGTAAAACGAAAGGGGAACTGCCTGCCGGTTTGAATCCAAGCCTGCCATCGTCTGCTTTTACCTTAAGGAGCACCAGGAGCAGCAGGGATAAAAAGACAGGAACGTTTACTAGCGGCAATAGCTAAGCAGCCTTTTGGCTACTTCTAACAGAAAATCATAGTTTATGGGCTTGGTAATGTATTCCACATCCTTGTGGGCAAAGAACATTTTGTCCAAAGGGCTGGAGGACGTGCTAAAAATTACGACCGGGATGTGAGCGTACGCCTGGTTATTGCGAATGGAGAGGAAGGTCTGGCGCCCGTCCATTTTGGGCATATTGATATCCAGCACCACGAGGCAGGGGAGGGTGCCGCTTTCTTTGAGTGTGCTTAGCTGGCTCAGGGCATCGAGGCCGTCGTGGGCTTTCACCAGGCGGTAGCGGTCATCTACTTCCCTGATGGCTTCCTGGAGCAATTGGATATCGTCGTCATCATCGTCTGCACAAAGTATGGTAGGGTGTTGTTTCATCTGCCGGTTGTTATTTTATAATGAATAGTTTTTTCCATTCCGTCCTGGAAGCTCATAGGGGAAGAGCGCATGCCCATGTGATTGCAGGGGCTGGACCCATTCAGGCTGGGGCAATGCGACGTACGGGCGCTTTATAGCCGACCCGGCTAACACTGCCATTATAAGTGCAATCGATATACCAGTTTTGTTGAAAATA
>DASWYM010000338.1:0-3889 GCA_036404975.1 Chitinophagaceae bacterium | reverse complement strand
GCGGCAGGCCCTTGTGCCCGAACTGGTGCACAAGCACCAGCTGGCCTCGGCCATTGCGCTCAACTCCGGGATCTTCAATGCCGCCCGCGTGATCGGGCCGGGGCTGGCGGGGCTGCTCATTGCTTACGTGGGTACGGGCGGCGCCTTCCTGGCCAACGGCTTTAGCTATATCGCCGTGCTGGTGGCCCTGTGGCTGGTGACCATCCACGAGCGGCCGGCAGAGCGGGCCCTGCACCCGCTGCAGGCCATCCGCGAGGGCGTGAGCTACTCTTTTGCCCACCCCATCATCCGGGCGCTGCTGCTCTTTATCGGGGTGGTGTCCATCTTTGGGTGGTCGTACACGACCATCATGCCGGTGATTGCCCGCCAAACCTTTGGGCTCGACGCCCAGGGCATGGGCTACCTCTATTCCGCCACGGGCGTGGGGGCGCTGCTGGCCACCTACCTGGTGGGCTCCTATGCCGGCAAGGTATCGCCCATGGTGTTTATCATCGGGGGCAATACCCTGTTTTGCATCAGCCTCATCCTGTTTGCCTTTACGACCTCTTTCCCGCTGGCCCTGGTGCTGCTGTTCTTTATCGGGCTGGGGCTGCTGTGCCAGTCCTCGATGATGACCACGATGATCCAGGGGCTGGTGCGCAACGAGTTTCGCGGGCGGGTGATGAGCATCTACATCCTCATGTTCCTGGGTATGGCGCCGGTGGGCAATTTCGAAATCGGCTTCCTGACCGAGCGGCTGGGGATTTCGTGGGCCATTACCCTCAATGCCGTGGTGGTGCTGACCACCGGCTTTGTCGTGCTGTATTACCGCGAGCGGATCGTGGCGGCGTACCGGCAGTACAAGGCAAGGAACGTTGCAGGATAATGAGACAAGGGACCGCACGCTGTACGCTGCACGAAGGGGCGTGAGACGTGAGACGGAAGAAAGGCTTCACGCTGCACGCTGTACGCTGCACGAAGGATTTATATACGCCCTGTAAAATGAAAAGGGTATTGGTGAGGGGCGGGAGGGAAACAAAATGCCCGGCAGGAGCCGGGCAGGGTTGAACTAATTGTTGTTTTTAAATCCTAAGGCCGCTGGGGCGGTTCATTGCCCGCGTCTTTATTCTTTTTCTTTAACTCTTCCAGCTTCCGGGCCTCAGCGGGAGCGTTTAGGTTTTTAGATTTCTCCAGCTGCACCTCCAGCGGGTCGCGGAAGGAGTCCGGGTCCTGGGCTGCGTTCAGAATGTCCTTAGGCAATTTATCATGGTGATCATGCGGATCGCTTCTTCTTTTTTGCTCTTCTTGCATAACTAACGGGTTTATGCCCTTTATAAGACCAATATAATGCCATTCAGGAGGGCTCAATCGGGTGGGTGCGTTGGTGGGGAAAACTGGCGTAAGGATGGTGGATTAGTGCATTGTACTGTTGAGGATGAATAAGTTATGGGAGAAAAAGGGGAGACCACAGAATGGGGAAGTGTTGGGAACAAAAAAGGCCCCTGCGCGGTGCAGGGGCTGATATGATACAGGTAGCCGGCGGGCCGGAACCATCAGGGTCTTTTGGTGATGCCGTCGCGGATGTCCATCAACAACTGCTCGGTAAGGGTGTAGGTGGGTGATGGGGCTTCATCGGCCTTGGCTTCTTTTTTCCGGTTGAGGCGGTTGATGCCCTGGATCAGCAGGAAGAGGACCAGCGCAATGACGATAAACTTGATGATGGCAGCCAGGAAGTTGCCGTACTTGACCGCACCCCATTGCAGCGAGGCGATGTCCTCGGCACCGACCGCCTCGAGGGCCGGGGTGAGCAGGAGGGGCGTGATCACATCTTCCACCAGGGAAGACACAATGGCGCCAAATGCGGCACCGATGACTACGGCAATGGCCAGGTCTATTACGTTTCCTTTGAGGGCGAACTCTTTAAACTCTTTGATGAATCCCATAACAGATGTTTTAGTAACCCTTAAGATACAATAACTCAGGCAGCGGGTAGTGGTGGCCGGGCTGAAGTGGAAAAGTTTTGAGTTGCCGCTTCCGGGTTAGCGTCGTTTGCGGAGTTTGGCGCGGATCCAGTGCTTGACCTCGCGGTAGAGGTCGCGCTTGGGTTTGAAGGGCTTGCCCCCGTGGGTGATCTTGTTGTCGTAGTGGTACTGCAGGCGCAGGGCGTAGCCGCGTTCTTCCACGTTGCCCTGCATCAGCTCGTCGATAAAGGGCTGGATGTTGTCGTTGAGGGTGCCGCGCAGGGAAATGGACTGGTACTCGCTGCGGGTATGGGGGGCGGGGTTTTGGTTGTTTTCCAGGGTGCCGTTGTCGGAGAAATAGTCGATCTGGTAAATGTCGGGGTTGAGTTTGCGGAGGCGTTTGGTGCCGCGGCGCTCGTTGCGGTAGGGGTGTTCGTTGCGGTGCAACTGGTCGAGCAGGAAGTGGCGCTCCCACAGGGTGACCTGGTGCGACATGAGGTAACCCGAGGTTTCGTTGTCGAGTTTGGCGACCGTAAAGCCCTCGATGGTGAAGGGCGTGGGGCGGGTGAAGTAGGGCGTGCCGCTGTGCAGCTTTACCTGCTTCCAGCCCTGGGCCTGCGCCAGCTCGAAGAGGCCTTTGAAGAAGGCGCCGTTGACGTCTTTGTTGAACCACATGTCTTCCTGGAAATAGAGGATGTATTTTTCGCGGATGGGGCCGCGCAGCAGGCGGGCCAGCCGGTCGGCCCATTCGCCTTTGCCGGAGTGGACGGTTTGAAAGCCGGGTATGGTGACGTCTTTTTCTTCGGTGGCGAAATAGAGGGTGCAGGGAATGGAGAAGTCCCAGTGTTTGGCAAAGAAATAGGCGAAGCCTTTGTAGAGGAATTCGTAGGCGTCGCAGGTGTGGACCACTAAGGCGATTTTTTTTGATGTGCTCATAGCTGCAGTTAGCAAAAATAAAGAAGGGCAGGCTATCGTACTCTAATATACGCAAGATTGGTTGATTGGGTCAATGGGTCATTGGAGAGAAATGTTCAATGCTCAATGCCCGTCCGACCGGTCATCCGGGCGGGCTCAATTTTCAATGCTTAATGGAGAGAAGGATGGGAAAGGGTCCATGAGGGGGATAAAAAAAAGCCCCTCGATCTGGAAAGATAAGGGGACTGTACACACTTGTATAGATTGTTTTGATACAGGATGAGCTTAAAGAATCGTGCCAGCCCCGGATAGCCGTCTTGGGGCGGGGCACTATTCTTGAAAATACTGCCGTAGCCATGTGTGATAGCATGGATGTGTTTGACTTGGTTTTGGCGTAAAAGGGCAGCCTTCTTCGGAAGGCTGCTTTTTCTTTAGTATATTCAGGTGCGGGCTGCAAAAAAGGAAAGATTCTTGCGGCCGCTACGACCTTAAACCATACGGATCATGCAGCTGAACATGTACATAGACGGGGTCCTGGTGGACTCCATGGAAGTGTTTCCCTCGGCGGATTATAAAGTGCACGTAGATTGGTTGAAGTACCAGTTGCTGGAAAAACACGGGGAGCTCATTGCCACTTCGGAAGTGTCGCCGCAGTTTATGCTGGAAGGGGTGCCCTCAAAAATGAACGGCCATGCCCGGGAGCCCCTGCAAAAGCACTTCGACAACAACCCTCTCTTTCCCAAAAGCAAAAAGCACAAGGAGTAAAAAAGCGGGCAATCAAAGGCGTCCGCGTTCTAGCGCTATGGCTGCCGAAGAGCTTAAATAGCTGTTCGCTGCCCTATGTGCCTACCTGTTAGGATACCGCATTTGCGGTTGTGGCAGGCTGTTAGAGGGTGCTTTGACCTTGTTGCTGAGCCTGTTATGCCTGAGTTGCGGTTTTTTGCGGTTCTGCAATAAAAACACTTTTACAGCTAAGGATTGTGGGTAAGGCACCCTAGATTTGCGGCTGGAAAACCTTTAACCATGGAACAAAG
>DASWYM010000337.1:0-7443 GCA_036404975.1 Chitinophagaceae bacterium | reverse complement strand
GCTTCCGTGCATGATCATCATTGGTGGTAAGGAGATTTCATCCGAGAGAAGGCCACGAGTTCGGCGGCGGGAATTGTAGCGGTGAAAGAAGAGAATAGTGGTAGGTTACTTGTATGGACATTACTACACCTGTGGAGTTGTTCATCATCCGGGAGTGACCGGGTCGCCCGGGTAAGATTCTTCCTTCGAATGAAAGCTATGTTCCAGGCCATATAGTCTTCGGGAGGTATTGCCTCTCGTTTGTGCTCCTTAATCAAAGGAAGACAGCATAGCGATGGGAAGGGAAGGATGATCTTCTATTCCTGTTCATTGCCGCCGTGGTGAGGGTACGCACTGCAACGGAATCTGTGCCGTTGGTATACTATATCCTTCCAGGAAAATCAAGGGAAGGAAAAGAGGGAGATACGAGATATGCTTCCCTTAGTTTCGCATACATTCACCGGGTTCCATTGGTTAGCACGTGCTCCTAACTTTTTTATAAAGAAGAGGAAAGGATTGAGTGCCGGGCCTGCGCATAAATGGCAGGACAAGCGGAAGGATAGTTGATGGTGTGCTGGTTGCCGCCTGTAGTGAGGTGTTGAGGAATGGATTAAGACCGGCACGTTATGATGTTGATGTGTAGCTCTGCAGTAAGATCAATGAATAAGAAAGAAGAGTTTAATGAATCCTTAGCGGCACAAGGAACGGGAATCCTGCCTTTAAGTTTTCTTTAGTAAACAGGCAATAAGTTTCCCTGTCTTACCGATAGAGAACAGGGAGGCAGACTCCCGCATTCAGTCATTTATAAAAAGGGGTAGTATGATCAGTTTTGTCAGTATCATTAAACTGGAGAGTGGAGTGGCATCGTACAAGGTAGTGGAACGCCTGGGCAGCGACTATACGGCCTACCTGGTTCGCAATGCTTCTTCCCAACCCCTGCCCGAGGAAGTCCAGATCGCCGCGGTGCAAGCCCGGCAGGAAGGCAGCGATGCCGACCCGGTGGTCGATAAGCTGATCACCGCCATCCGCAGCAGTGCCCTGATGGAAGGCGATCCTCTCTAAACCTGCTTCCCGGAACCCAATCGTCGAACAATATCATTTCTTTACCGATAAAAAAGCGGCATTTATCCAATTGCTGTAAGGAAAGCTTTGCCCCGGGCGAATTTTGCGCCATCCAATAACTGAGCCGTTCCATGCAAAAGCTGTCCCAATCCCATTCTCTGAGAAGCGTAGTAAGAGTCCTTGCCCTGATCATTATGTTGTTCGTCCTGGTAAACCTGTTCGGACAGGGATAATTTCCCCGACCCCTGAGGGGGAGTACACCATGACCAGCCCCTCTCCATTTGAAGAGGGAAGGGAGACCTGCGCCAACTATTTTACTATATACTCAAAAGCCCCGGCACCCGGGGCTTTTTCTATGAAGTCTTTTCTGTGCGATACTCACTCGCCACTCACTACTCATCACTCATCACTCATCACTCATTTCTCACCTCCCCGGTTCATAGTCATACGGCAGCTGGTCGGCGAGGTTCTTCCAGCTCCAGTAGCCCTGGTTAATCCAGCTGCGCTGGTCGAGGAAGTAGCCGTTCTGCCGGATGAGGATGGCGTCGGTCAGGTCCATGTACGAGATCTGCACCTTCACGTCGGAGGGCAGCTTCATCTGCGCCAGGTAGCGTGCTTCGGGTGCCTGCTTGTTATAGGTGATGCTTACCTTCTTAGGGAACCACAGCTCCACGTCCTGGGTGCTGTCGTCCACCAGGTAGTAGGAGGAGTCGTAAGGATTGATCATACGGTTGAACTTCCGCAGGTCGGTCGTGGAGAGCATGTCGACCCAGAAGCCCTCCTGCTTCAGGGTGCTGTCGTAGTAGGCCCTTAGGAAGTGGAGGCGCGAGCCGTAGTACACTTTCTCGCGGGCTTCGGCCCAGGCGGCCTGCTGGGTAGCATCGCCTTCCATGGGCTGGTAGAGACAGTTGCCTTTATAGGAGTTAAGGGCCGTCTTATTATAATAGACAAAGGAGTCCAGCGCATAGCGGAGATTATAGCCCAGCGCTTTGTTGGCAATCAGCAGGGGCTCGGTGGCCAGCACCTTTACCTTGTCGGAGCGCTTGTAGTAATGAAACTTCAGCACCTCGGGATTCAGCAGCACACAGCTGTCTGCCAGCGGGGTGGTGCCGATAAAGTGGTCGAGGAAGAACTGGCCGTACTTCTCCCACCCGTCGGCTACTTCGTTGGTGGCCATGATCACTACTTCGCTGAGGCTCTTGTCTTCTTTCTTCAGTTCAAAGGTGATCGCCTGGTCGCCGGTAGCTTCTATGTTGCGTCGCTCACTGCCGTAGCCGGTATACGACACCACCAGCTCGTAGCCGCCCTTGCCCAGCGAAAGGCGGAAGCTGCCGTCCTCTTTAGTGACGGCGCCCTGCGTGGTGTTCTGCGCAAAGACGGAGGCGCCCTGCAGGGGCAGTTTCGTTTCGGCGTCCACGACCGTGCCGCTGATCACGCCCTGTGCGATGGTGACGGATAGAAAAGCAAAAAGGGAAAGGAGGGAGGCGAGGAGTTTTTTCATAAGAATAATGGCTAATGGTGTTTTACAATAGAGGCGTATTAAGTAGCTAAGATAACCCCGCCGCCCGAAACGGCAAATGGGAGGGGATGGACACGGGCTGTACGCTGTAAGCTATACGCTGTACGCAGAGGCAATGAGTGAGGAGTGATCAGTGATGAGTGGGTCTCTGATTAAGCGGGTTTTCCTGCAGGAGGCCACGGAAGGCTTCAGGGCTCTAATGAATCATCCAATAATCCCTTCCCAGGAACTTCTTCCTGCTCCAGGACACTACAATGGACCATGAACTAAAAACTATAAACTCCTCCCTACACGCCCAGCTTCCCTGTCTTTACGGCCTCCGTATACTGGCCGCACGACTTGCTGATGACTGTTTCCAGCGGCGTGAAGGTAAAGCCGGGAAGGGCCTTCAGAACGGCTGTATTGTCGAACTGGGTGCGGCTGTGGGCCACGCGTGCCGACTCGCGGGTGAGCAGGGGCTTGCCGTCGGTAAAGAGGTAGCGGAACTTCTCGAGCCGCCAGGCGATCTCGCCGAGGAAAGGCGTGGCCTGCCGGTGGGGCTTGCGGGTGCCGAAGCCTTCGGCGATGGTATTAAAGAGCTGGCGGAAGCTCCAGTTCCCGGCGTTGATGATAAAGCGCTTTTCCCGGATAGAGGACTGCAGCAGGCGCACGGCCGCTTCGGCCACGTCCTCTACGCCCACAAAACCATTGACCCCTTCGGAGTACCAGGGGAAGCCTTTATAGATGTTGCGGAAGATGGCGCAGCTGGAATGATGCCAGTCGCCATAGCCCAGGATGGTACTGGGGTTGAGGATCACGCCCTCCAGCCCTTCGGCGATGCCGCGCCATACTTCCAGCTCGGCGCGGTGCTTGGTGATGGCGTAGTGGGTATTGCTCTTCGACTCTTCCCACTTGCGCTCTTCGGTCACGTGCTCGCTCCTGGGCGTGCGGCCGATGGCCGCCACCGAGCTGATGTGCACGAAGCGCTTCACCCCGTGCTCCAGGGCGGCATTGATCACATTGGCCGTGCCTTCGACGTTCACCTCCGACATGCGCTCATGGTCGCGGCCCGAGAAGGACACTATGGCCGCCGAATGGATAACGTCCTGCACACCGTCCATGGCATCGTCGAGCGACACCACGTCGAGCACATCGCCTTCCACCCAGTCGACCTGCTGCCAGATGCTATCGGGAATAAAAAAGGGAGGCCTGGTGGAATGATGCAGGGCCCGCACGCGCAGTCCTTTTTCCACCAGGTTCTTAATAATATAGGCACCTAAAAACCCGGTGCCGCCCGTTACCAGGATCAACCCTGTGCCCTCTGCGGGAGGTTGTGCGGCGCTGACCGAATCTTTATTTTCGTTGCTATCCATTCCTCTGTTTAGTAAAGCGTTCTTCAGAAATAGCTTCTTCCGGCTTTAGGTGATTGATCCTTTAGGAAGCGCAAAACTAACATTCCCTCCCACACTGCCAAGTTTTGTCTTCCATGACCTTTCTCACCACTTCCACCCGATTGCTCATGATTATAATCCAGGTAGCATAAAAGGAAGGCGAGGCCTTATATGTACCCCACTGCAGTTCATTACCTGCGGAACGTTCCCTTGTTTCTCCTAATTCCTAATCCCTAATTCCTCCTAATACTCGTAATACCCCTTCCTCGTCTTCCTCCCCAATTCCCCCTTGTCCACTTTTTCCTTCTGCAGGTAGGATGGTTTTAAACGCTCGGGCTGCTGCAATTGTTCCCACACCGAGCAACTCACGGCATAGTTGATGTCGTTGCCGATCAGGTCCATTAGCTTAAAGGGACCCATCTTAAAGCCGCGGGCTTCCAGCAGGCGGTCGATGGTTGGCAGCTCCACGCGGCCTTCTTCGGCCAGGCGCAGCGACTCGATATAGAAGGGGCGTGCCACCCGGTTCACAATAAAGCCCGGGGCGTCTTTGCACACCACGGGGGTCTTGCCCACCTGGCGCGTAAAGGCGGTAAGGGCCGTCATCACCGGCTCGCTGGTTTGCTTTCCCCTCACCACTTCCACCAGCCGCATCAGCGGGGCGGGGTTGAAAAAGTGCAGGCCGGCCAGCCTTTCAGGGCCGGTTACCCCGGTGGCAAGAGCCGATATGGATAGCGACGAAGTATTGGAGGCCAGGATGGTCTCCGGTCCGTTCAGGGCCGCCAGTTCGTTAAAGAGCGACACCTTGGCTTCCGGCTTCTCTACGATGGCTTCGATCACCAGGTCGGCCCGGCACTGTTGCAGGTCGCCGGTATAGGTGATGCGCGACGATATTTGAGTGATTTCTTCCACAGTCAACTTGCCCTTTTCGGCCAGCTTCTGCAGCCCTGCCTCGATGGATGTCCGGGCCTTTTGCAGCATGGGGGCATTCAGCTCGTAGAGGATGGTGGCAAAGCCTGCCGAAGCACACACCTGTGCGATACCACTGCCCATGGTGCCGGCGCCGCAAACGCAGATCGTTTGAATCTTCATAACGGTCAAAGTTATTATACGTGGGGGTAATCGGCCGTCATTTATGGTGGCACGGCTTTTTTACCTTCCCGGATGAACAAAATTGTGGGTTATGAAAACACACCTGATGAAGTCGCGCATCCTGAAGTCCCGCTTGATGAAGTCAAGAGAGTCGGACCTGAAAAAATACGCTCCTTTCCTCATTGGCTTTGGCAGCGTAGCTATAGTGGCAACAGCCTGGTGGCTGATCCGTAAAAAGCGGAACGCCTCGGAGGAGAAACCCCCTAAGCGGGCTCCCCAGCTCAATATCGAGAACCCCGGCAGCCAGGATGAGTTCATTGCGGCTTCCAGCGAGTCGGGACTGGGGTGATGAGTGATGAGTGGTGAGTGATGAGTGATGAGTAGGGCAGCCTGAGAGGGCAGGGCCATATGCAGGCCAGTAGTTAAAAGGACTTCGAAAGTCTTTAAGGGGGTATTCCCCTTAATAAATCAGCTAATAAATTAAAAAGCCCTCAGCATGTCTTATGCTGAGGGCTTTGATTTTATAAAGCATTAGCTACTGCCTACCACTCATTCACCATTCACGACTCATCACTCACGGGCTCGGCGTAAACTGCCTCAGGAAGCGGATGTCGTTTTCGCTGAACAGGCGCAGGTCGTTGATCTGGTAGAGCAGCATGGTGATGCGCTCGATACCCATCCCAAAGGCGTAGCCGGTGTACTTGTTGGCGTCGATGCGGCAGTTCTCCAGCACGTTGGGGTGCACCATGCCGCAGCCCAGGATCTCTACCCAGCCCGAGTGCTTGCACACGCGGCAGCCTTCGCCGCCGCAGATAAAGCAGCTCACGTCCATTTCGGCGCTGGGCTCAGTGAACGGGAAGTAGGAGGGGCGGAAGCGTACCTTCACGTCCTTGCCAAAGAGTTCCTGCACAAAGAAGTAGAGCGTCTGCTTCAGGTCGGCAAACGACACGTGCTCATCTATATAAAGGCCTTCGATCTGGTGGAAAAAGCAGTGGGCCCGCGCCGAGATGGTCTCGTTGCGGTACACGCGGCCGGGGTAGATGCCGCGTATGGGCAGCCGCCCCCTTTCCATTTCCCGGATCTGCACGTTGCTGGTGTGGGTGCGCAGCAGCCAGTCGGGGTTCTGGTGGATATAGAAGGTGTCCTGCATGTCGCGGGCAGGGTGGTTCTCCGGCAGGTTCAGGGCCGTGAAGTTGTGCCAGTCGTCCTCGATCTCGGGACCATCGGCTACCGAGAAGCCCAGGCGCTGGAAGATACCCACGATGCGGTTGCGCACCAGGGTAATGGGATGGCGGGAGCCAAAGGACGTAGGGTCGCCGGGCAGCGACAGGTCAATGTCTTCTATTGCAGATTGGCGATTGTCGATTGTCGATTCTTTGGCGGTCTCGTACTTTGTTTCTGCCAGTTGCTTGAACTCGTTGAGCACCTGCCCGAACTCCTTTTTCTTTTCCACCGGCACGTTCTTCATCTCACCAAAGAGGCTCTTGACGATGCCCTTGGTGCCGAGGAACTTAATGCGGTATTCTTCCAGTTGCTGGGGCGTGGTCACCGGGTAGGTTTCGATCTCCTTCCGGTACTGGTCCAGCTGCTGCAGTATTTCTTCCATAGGCGGCAAAGATAAATCGCAGAATCCACACCCCCAGCCCCTAAAGGGGAGCATCAGCGCACAAAGTCCTTTTAGATGAATTTATTGATTGGCCGGACCTTCAAGGCTATATGGATAACTACGGCGAATTTCCCGCTAATGCAGTGTCAGCAAGCGTTTCGAACAATGTGAACTTCTTTCATCTGCCCAATCAGGCTAAAATCTGTGGAATCTGCGATCTATATTGCGCGCATGTCAGACTATTTGAACATCGAGGATTTCCTGGTGCCGATCAATAAGGACATGCTCTCCAACGACGAGGGCTATCGTGAAGGAACAATGGGCCGGGCAGTAGAGGCGTATGAAGAGGGGTTTCCCGACCTGGAGACCGTGCAGATCGTGCTGGTGGGCTGTGGCGAGCAAAGGGGCGCGGGCCTGTACAACCCTTCGGAGGCGGCCGACGAGATCCGCCGGGAATTCTACAAACTCTATTACTGGCATACCAGCATCCGGGTGGCCGATGTGGGCAACATCCGCGCCGGCAGCACCCTGAACGATACCTACGCGGCCCTGCGCACCGTAGTGCACGAGCTGATTAACATCGGCAAGACCGTGGTGGTGCTGGGCGGCTCGCACGACCTCACCCTGGCGCAGTACGGTGCTTTCGTGGACGATAAGAAGTCGATGGACGCCGTGACGGTGGATGCCGTCATCGACATTAATATCGATGCTTCCCAGCGCAGCGAGAACTTCGTGATGGACCTGCTCACCGGCGAGCCCAACTACATGCGCCACTACAACCACCTGGCTTTCCAGAGCTACTTTGTACACCCCCGCAT
>DASWYM010000336.1:0-3389 GCA_036404975.1 Chitinophagaceae bacterium | reverse complement strand
TGGACGAGTACAATTCGTTCCGCTATTCGGATTACTGCTTCCGGGTGTTTATGGAGGCAGCGAAGAAGGAAGCCTATTACAACAACACTCTCTTTGTCTTTGTGGGTGATCATGGTGTGTCAGGTAATGCGCAGGCTATTTACGGCGACGTGTGGACGGTGGAGCGCCTCACCGACGAGCACGTGCCGCTGCTGTTCTATGCCCCCGGCCGCCTGGCCCCCCAGGCCCGCACCGAGGTGGTGTCGCAGATCGATGTGCTGCCCACCATTGCCTCGCTCACCGGCCACACCTATACCAATACTACCCTGGGCAGGGATGTGATCAGCAATAAAGAAGACAACAGCTTTGCCTTCATTATCCACCACGACGAGGGGCGGATCGGTATGGTCACCGACCAGTACTACTTCACCAAGAACCTAAACTTTAAGAAAGAGGAACTGCATTTCTTTTCAGCGCCTTCCTACACTCCCGCCCAGCAAGATTCCATCAAGACCCGCATGACAAGTGTGACCACGGCCTTCTACGAAACGGCCAAGTGGATGCTGCTGAATAACAAGAAGGCAGCAGTGGCGGCTACCCCGTAGGTGAATAGGAATTAGAGATTTGGGTCCAGGGATTAGGCGGTTCATAGTCCATTGTCCATGGTCAGGAACAGTGTTCTACAACTGCAAGGGTTTCTTCTTTAAAGGATTATTGCTTTGCTGCTGCCAGTGGCTTTCTTTTGGAAAGTTTGCTAAAGCGGAGGCCTAATAATCAATTAGGAATAATTAATAATGGCTTTACGTACAGCGTATAGTGTGCCGCGTATAGCCAGCTAAGCTACCCTTCAGGGGCTGGAGTTCCTACTTTCCCTTTTTCGCTACCACGATCATCCTGGGTGTGCGGCGCACGTGGTAGGGATTCAGCTCGTAATCGCCAAATACCTCGGTCACCTGCATATCCTGGAAGGAAAGCATGTCGGTAAAGTCGCCCACGGAGAACTTGGCCACTTTTTCGGTGTACTCGTGGGGCGTTCCCAGGGCTGGGTCGGTCACGGTGATGCGTTTAAAGAAGTAATCGTCGTCGTGCCAGCGGTGGATCTCGTAGTGCGTGTTGCCGATAACTTTTTCTTCGTTGTGCACGAGGCGCTCCTCCACGTAGTGCACGTTCAGGTAGTCGAACAGCACCAGTCCGCCCGGCTTCAGGGAGGCTGCAATGGTGCGCACGGCGTCGTCGTGCTCGCGGCGGGTTCCGAAGTAGCCAAAGGAGGTAAAGAAGTTAAAGGCGTAGTCGAAGTAGTTGACCCGGTAGGGCAGGCGCATATCGTGTACGTAGAAAGCCAGGTTCTCTTTTTCGTACTGTTTGGCATGGCCAATGCTGTCGGGCGAGATGTCAATGCCGGTGACATCGAAGCCCTTACTGGCCAAAAAGCGGGAGTGCCGTCCCTTGCCACAGGCCACGTCCAGCAGGCGGCTGCCGGGGGCCGGCTTGTAATAGCCGATCAGCCGTTCTATAAAGCATTCGGCTTCCTTTTCGTCCCGGTCAAAGTAAAGCTTATGATAGTATTCCGAATTAAACCAGTCTTTGTACCACTCCCTGGACACCATACCCGTTTTTTGCAAAAGTAACCTTTGGGTCGTATTAAGTTTCCCCTGTTTCGGGACGCCCTCAGGGGAAACCCGTATTTTTGTCGCCCTAAATTGATAACCACGTGGCATTGATTAAGAGTATATCGGGCATCAGGGGTACCATCGGGGGCAAACCCGGCACCGCGCTGACGCCTATAGACATAGTTAAATTTACAGCTGCTTTTGGATCTATTATTTCCGAAACCGTAGAGGAGAAATCAGTAACGCCGAAGATCGTTATCGGCCGCGACGGGCGCATCAGCGGTGAGATGGTCAACTCCCTGGTAGTTAATACCCTGGTAGGCCTGGGCTTCGAGGTAATTGACCTGGGACTGTCCACAACCCCTACTGTAGAGATTGCCACCAAGGAAGAAGGCGCCCATGGCGGCATCATCATTACCGCCAGCCACAACCCCAAGGAGTGGAACGCCCTAAAGCTGCTCAACGGCGAAGGCGAGTTTATCGACGCCGAAGTAGGCGCCCAGGTGCTAAAGCGCGCTTCGGAGCCCCACATGGGCTTTGCCCTGGTGGATAAGCTGGGCACGGTAACCGCCAACAACGATTACCTGCAAAAGCACATTGATATGGTGCTGGCCTACCCGCTGGTGAACGTAGACGCCATAGAGGAGCGGAACTTTAAGGTGGTGGTGGATTGCATCAACTCTACCGGCGCCCTGGTGGTGCCTCAACTGCTGCAGGCCCTTGGCGTAACCGAGGTGATTGTTCTCAACGGGGAGGTGAACGGTAAGTTCGCCCACAACCCCGAGCCCTTGCCCCAGCACCTTACCGGCCTGAGCAACGAGGTGGTAAAGCAGAACGCTGATTTTGGTATTGCCGTGGATCCCGATGTGGACCGCCTGTGCTTTGTCTGCGAAGACGGCTCTATGTTTGGCGAGGAATACACCCTGGTGGCCGTAGCCGATTACGTGCTGAGCAAGCGCACCGGCAATACGGTAAGCAACATGAGTTCCACTAAGGCCCTGAAGGAGATCACCCTGAAGCAGGGTGGCCAGTATACCCCCTCGGCAGTAGGAGAAGTGAACGTGGTGCGGAAGATGAAGGATACCGAGGCGGTCATCGGTGGCGAAGGCAACGGGGGCATCATTGTTCCCGACTTCCACTACGGCCGCGACGCCCTCATCGGCATTGCCCTGTTCCTGTCCCATTTTGCCTCCTTTAAGAAGGGCCTGAAGTCCTTCCGCCGTAACTACCCCGACTATTTCATCTCTAAAAACAAGATCGAGCTGGAGCAGGGCCTGGATGTAGGGGTCATCTTTGAGCGGATCAAGCAGAAGTACAAGAACAATCCCATCAATACCGAAGACGGCTTAAAGATCGAATTCGACACCGACTGGGTACACCTGCGTACCTCCAACACCGAGCCCATCATCCGTATCTACGCGGAAAGTTCCTTCGAGACCACGGCCGACAACATCGCCAAGCGCCTGATGCAGGACATCCGCGAGTTGTCGAAGGTGGAGAGCGAGTAGTGGAATGAGTGATGAGTGAGGAGTGATGAGTGGGGGAGGCTTAGGGAAGCCGTTGCTTTCCTGGTATTATAGATAAATCTTCCTGGAAGGGCTGCTGCGGCAGCCCTTCCTTTTTGTGTAAAGGTAAGGAGGCCTTATGCCGGGCTATCCGGTTTACTGCTTCGGCTTTCTTCCGGGTCCGCTCCGAGGTTCTTCCGACCTTCTTCCGACCCTTATAAGAGTCGGAACAACGTCGGGACAACCTCGGGAGAAGGTCGGGACAAGGTCGGAAGAACCCCCTCTTTGGTCAGGA
>DASWYM010000335.1:0-4658 GCA_036404975.1 Chitinophagaceae bacterium | reverse complement strand
CGGTTTTTCATAGGATATTGGATTTTAAAAACGGGGCTGGATTTTTATCCGGGCCCCTTTTTTTTATAGGGACTCGGGATTAGGGATTAGGAGTTTCTCGTTCCCTGTTTCTCATTTCACTTCTCATGTCTTCCCCTCACGTCTCACCTCTCACTTCTCTCGACTCACCACTCACCATTCACAACTCATCACTCATTCATAGACTCAAAACAGGAAGAAATAGGAAGTATAGACTCTTGTAGACCCACCCTACTTCTTTACTCCACAATGCTTTAGGAACTTTGTAGTGGATAGGCAAGAGCGCCGACCCACTAGTTCTTTGACATTGCGGATCTGCGGAGGATGGGGACCTATTCCGTGGATTATGGAAGGTCCCGGTAGTTGCGGTACGTGAGGACACGTACCACGGCTGACACGCACCTCGGCTGTCAAGAAGTAATGGTTGTGGTTTTCACCTTTCACGATTCACCATTCACGGTTTCTTCCTCGCCGTCGTTCTGAGCAAAGTGGGCCTTGACGATCTTTGCCTTGGAGGGGCCGATGATCCGGGAGAGCTCGGTGAGGGGTTGTTGCTTCACGTTGTTCACCGAGCGAAAGGTCTTGAGCAGCAGGTTAGCCGTGCTGGTGCCGATGCCCCTGATCTCCTGCAGTTCGTTCTTGAAGGTGCCGATGCTGCGTTTCTTGCGGTGGAAGTTAACGCCGTAGTTGTGAACCTCATCGCGGATGCGGCGGATCAGCTTGAGGCTCTCGCTGTCGTAGGGGAGCTTGAGCGATTCGGTGTCGCCTACAAAGAACAGCTCTTCCTCGTTCTTGGCCAGGCCAACGAGGGTCATGGTGCCCTGGAGACCCAGCTCTTCAATGGCCTCGCAGGCGGCGTTCAGCTGGCCCTTGCCACCATCGATGATGACCAGTTGGGGGAATGGGTCCCCTTCGGCCTTGACGCGCTTATAGCGCCGGTAAACGCCTTCCTTCATGGAGGCAAAGTCGTTGATGCCGGTAACGGTTTTGATGTTGAACACGCGGTAGTCCTTCTTGGAGGGCTCGCCCATTTTGAAGCATACCATGGCCGATACGGGGTAGCTGCCTTGGAAGTTGGAATTATCGA
Source organism: Chitinophagaceae bacterium (assembly GCA_036404975.1). Classification (GTDB taxonomy): domain Bacteria; phylum Bacteroidota; class Bacteroidia; order Chitinophagales; family Chitinophagaceae; genus Flavisolibacter. The sequence continues at coordinate 3,553 of DASWYM010000335.1, read as the reverse complement.
AGCATTCGATATGCTCCGGCACCTGGGACAGCTGCAGGTCTTTCTGGATCTGCTGCAGCACGGGGTACTTGCTGCCGCCGCGGCCTGTGTTGAGCCGCTCCCTGTTCTGCATTTCCCGGATGAAGTACTCCACGTTCTTTTCAGAAAGGTCGAGGAGTTTCTTTTTGTCGCCACCCCTGGGAACGGTAATGGTGATGCCGGGCTCGTCGTAGTCGAGCTCAAAGGGCACGACGATTTCTTTGGCTATGCTGTTAAAGGTGGTGCGCAGCTGGGCCATGGTAAAGGCGAGGATCTCTTCAACGGTTTCGTCCAGCTGGGCTTCCACCTTTATGGTCTTGGTCTGGATGATGGCGCCGTTCTCCATCTGCAGGTAGTTGACGTAGGCAGTGTCACCTTCCTTCTGAATGGAGAAGACGTCGAGGCCGTCGTAGGAATTGTTCACGATCACCGAGCGGGACTGGTAGCTTTCGAGGAACTTGATCTTCTTGTGCACGAGGGCTGCCTTCTCGAACTCAAGGGCTTCGGCATGGGTCTTCATCTCGTTCTTGAAATGCTGGAATACGGGAGAGAGGTTACCACGGAGCAGGTTCTTTACCTGGGCGATGTTTTCGTTATAGTCGTCCAGCGACTGGTGGCCTTCGCAGGGCCCCTTGCAGTTGCCGAGGTGGTACTCGAGGCAGACCTTGAACTTGCCCTTGGCGATGTTGCGTTCGGTGAGGTTCAGGGGGCAGGTGCGCAGCGGGATGGTTTGCTTGATGAAGTTCAGCAGGTCGCGCACCTTGCCCACCGAAGTGTAGGGACCAAAGTACTGCGAGCCGTCGGCAATCTTCTGGCGCGTCAGGAAAACACGGGGGAAGTCCTCGTTCTTGATGACAATATAGGGATAGGTCTTATCGTCCTTCAGGTTGATGTTGAAGAGAGGCTGGAACTGCTTGATCAGTGAGTTCTCCAGCAGGAAGGCGTCCTGCTCGGAGTTTACAATGGTAAACTCGATCTTACGGATCCGCTTCACCAACTCATGGGTCTTATAGCTTCCCAGGTTCTTGTTGAAATAGGAGCTGACGCGCTTACGGATGTTCTTGGCTTTGCCCACGTAGAGCAGGGTGCCATTGATGTCGTAGTATTTATAAATGCCCGGCAGGCCGGGCAGGGTAGAGGCGATTTGTTGAAATTCGGTGCTCGTCATTCTAAAAGGTTCTCACAATTATTCTGCCGAAGGGGTGTCGTTCCAGACCACCTGCAGCTTTTCCACTTTCTCGGTCCCGTCCTCGTTTTGAGTGATGGTCACTATGCGGAAGCGCTGGTCCACCAGCCAAAGCATGTTTTTGCGCACCATCGTATTGCCTTTTTCCACCTGGCGGTCGATAAAGATGCTTTTTACCTTATCGCCTTCGGCCTGGTTGGGCTCTATGACCACTTCCTGGCGCCGGATCTCGGCGTCTTCCTCCGTAGGCATATAGCTAAGGATTACGCTCCCCAGCGACTCATCGTATATCTCCGTTTCCTTGTAATCGCGGCTTAGCTTTTTGCCGGTAATGTCGGGAATAGCCAGGAAGTCGGCGGCCTCTTTTCTGAAGTCTTCACGCCGGATATAAGCCGTATCGTTGCGGTCGCCCACCGTAGTGATCCTGACGATCCGGTAGAGCGAAGTGTCGACATGGGCTACCTGGCTTTTCAGGTAGGAGAGTACGGGGAAAAAGTCCTTTGGCTCTTCTTCTTTTCCGCTTTTACAGGAAAAGAGGGTCAGGGCCAGGGGTACCGTTAACCATTTATTCATGGGGTAAATGTACATAGAGAAAGAAATAAAAAAGCCCCAAATCTGGGGCTGGAAAGCAATTAGAGTGGCTTTATTTGTCGTTGGCATTATTCAGTGAGACGCCTACTTTCAGGCCGAAGTCAAAGAGGTTCTCCTTAACGGGATATTCGGTGATGAAGGAGGAGAGCAGCTGGTAGCGTACCTGGGGACCTACCTGCCACCTCATCCGGCCGGTGGAATAGGAAACAAAGGTTTCCACGCTGGTGTTTACGTTCCACTTACGGGTCAGCCAGGGCACTTCCGTATAGTTCTTGTAATCGCTCGAGATCAGGTAAGCCCGGTCGCGCACGAGATAAGTCGGCTGCAGGGAAGAAGCGATGCCAAAACGGGTTTCTTTCTTGCTGCCTAAGGTAAGTTCTACACCCACCGGGGCGGAGACCTGGAAGTAAAAGTTTTGCAGCCAGTTGGTAGTGTTGCCGCCGAAGTTGCGGTAGCGGGTAACGCTGCCAAAATAATCCGCCTGGTTGTTACCCGTGTTCAGGGCTATGGTAGCTACTTCGGGAGCATAGGAGAAGGCCTTGATATCATAGCGGTTCATATTGAACTGGAGACCGCCTTTTACCTTGATGTTTTTAGTGACAGGGTATTTAGCAGCAATGCCAAGCTCGATGCCGATATCAGGCTTATGGGTCACGGCATTATTGACACTATAAAAAGAGGCAATGTTTGTAGTAGCCGTTGGGTTCGGTGGAGCAGACTGCAGGTAGGCTTTATTCTCCGACAGTTTGCGGTAGCTGACCGTAGGGGTAAAGAATACCTGGAAGGTAAACTTGCTCTTCGGGCGCAGGGCTCTGAATACGCTGGCCACACTTTCTACGCTCAGCAGGTCACGGTCTTTTTTCTCTTTTTCTGTGTTCGTGGCTTCCGCAACAGGGGCAGAGGCTATTTGATCACTGAATTTGTCAGGCAGGGCTTCTGCGGTCTTGGATGCCAGTGCTGAAGACAGGTCTTCACTCCGGAACATCGGGATGACCGGTGCCAGTTCCGTTACCGGTGGTCTGCCGGCTATATCGCTAGCAGGCGATGGAGTGGAAAAGATTTCTTTTGCAGTTGTAGCATCTGCCGTGGATGCTGAAGCTTGAGGACGGAAAAAGCCTGGTGCTGTATGAATATCTCTAACAGCGGCTGGTTTTTGTTTCTGAGGAGCAGTGGATTTGACTGCAGGAGCCGTTTGGGTGGCAGCCAAACCGTCGTTCTCCCGGGAATCAGTGCCATTCACCTCGGCGGTGGCTGTGGCAAGGGTGCGGTTCATGGATTGAGATGAGTCGACAAGGAAAAAGCCCAGGAAAGAAGCTGCCATCAGGAAAACGCCGGTGGCCAAACGGACTCTTCTTTTCTGCTTGTTCAGCTTCCGGGATACACCCTTCCAGAGATCCTCGGAAGGACGCAATCGGCAGCTATCGGCATTTTGCCTCAGGAACTGCTCAAAGTCGTCGTTTGTAAAGTTACTCTGCATAATCAGCCAGCTATTTTGGGATTGGACTAACGTCTTGCCGCAGCAGCAATGGCATCCTGCTTTGGCTTGTGAATAATGTTCTTTCGGATCAGAATCTCCTCTAACATTGCTTTGGCGCGGGTGTACTGGCTACGACTGGTGCTTTCCTCGATGTCCAGCATTTCTCCGATCTCCCGATGCGAAAATCCTTCAATAGCATACAAGTTCAAAACCGTCCGGTAACCAATCGGGAGTAGCCTGATGCATTCTACCACCTGTTTTGCCTGGATAATGGAGGGTAT
>DASWYM010000334.1:0-3745 GCA_036404975.1 Chitinophagaceae bacterium | reverse complement strand
GGCCGTTGCGGTAAAAGCCCACCAACTGGTCTTCCCTCCAGATGGCTTCGCCATCAAGCACTTTATCGATCCAGGGCTTGATAGTGGGCCAGATCTCTTCCCACACATCCTTTCCCTTTTTACCCAGCGCCCAGGGGTGCTTGCCCTCCACACCAAAGCTGGGCCGGAAAGCATCGTTGTAAAAGCAGGTAAGGTCGGGCCCCCAGAACAGGAACATGGGAAAGCGCGAACTAAGAATGATGCTGACCGCAATGCGCAGGGGTTGGGGCCAGCCATCAGGCGGGCCCAGGGAAGTTTGCGACCAATCGTAGTTACGGATCAGCTCGCCCATCTCACCGCCTCCTTGCATGAAAGTATAGAGGCTCTGCAGTTTCGAAGTTACAGGCACAGGAAAATGGTTTTGTTAAGGGTTTGTCTATGAAGGTACAACTCATTTGGCAGATAAGCCTGTACATATAGTGCTTCGCACCAGCGCCGGGATTTCGCACATAGGCTATTTATGGCTATATTTAGTAATACCAAAACCTTATACCTTATGTCCCATAAATCAGCAACAGACCTGGTCAAAGAAGCCAGGCAGCAAATCGAGCACCTTTCGCCCCAGCAGGTGCACAAAGAAGTCTCCAATGGCAAGGCTACGCTTATTGACCTTCGCGAAAGCGAAGAGCTAAAGCAGGGTGGAAAGATTCCCCAGTCGGTACACGCACCCCGGGGCATGCTGGAGTTTTATGCCGACCCGGCGCTTCCCTACCACAAGCCGGAGTTCGATAAAGCCCGCCGCCTTATCCTGCACTGTGCCTCCGGTGGCCGCTCGGCCCTGGCTGCCTGCACCCTCCAGAAGATGGGCTACGAAAACGTCGCCCACATGGACGGCGGCATAAAGGCCTGGAAGGAAGCGGGGATGCCGGTGGAGGAATGAGTGATGAATGATGAATGGTGAGTGAAGCGCGTGTGATATCAGAAGTGAGACGGGAAAAAGGGGTAGCTGTAGTAATACCGTATTTACAAGGAGCACAGGCTCCTTTTTTATTCCTTCCTGTTCCCTGCCCTAAGCGTTTACCCTTAACGGTTGGTTTTTGGCCCGTTCACCTGCGCCTACTTGTCCGCTTTAGGTATTAACTTAACAGTACCATAAACCCTGACTATATGAACCGAAGTCTACTCGTCTTCTTTTTCTCTTATTTCCTCTACTTTACCACTGCCGCCCAAAGCCCGCCGAAGCGCGAGTTCCGCGGCGCTTGGATCGCCACTTATGCCAACATCGACTGGCCCAACCGCACGCAGAACCCGGCCCAGCAACGCTCGGCGCTGATCACCATCCTGAACCACCACCAGGCCACCGGCATCAATGCCGTCTTCCTGCAGGTGCGCAGCCAGAGCGATGCCCTTTATCAAAGCACCATCGAACCCTGGTCGGCCGACCTGACGGGTACCCAGGGAAAGGCGCCCGCTCCCCTGTGGGATCCCCTGCAGTTTGCCATCGACGAGTGCCACAAAAGAGGCATGGAGCTCCACGCCTGGATCAATCCTTACCGTGCCATTGCCAACTACAGCAGTATCGGAACCTTTGCTCCCACGCACGTAGCCCGGCTGCACCCCGAATGGCTGATCGCTACCGGCAACTTGCGTACCCTGGATCCTGGCATCCCCGGTGTGAGGGATCACGTCCATAATGTTATCACCGACATTGTGCAGCGCTATGATGTGGACGGTATTCACTTCGACGACTACTTCTATCCCAACGCTGCTTTCAACGATGACGCCACCTACGCAGCCGACCCGCGCGGCATTACTGACCGCGGCGACTGGCGCAGAGACAACGTGAACCTGCTGATCCGGCGGCTCAATGAAACCATCGGCAGCCTGAAGCCGTGGGTGAAGTTTGGTGTGTCTCCTTCGGGCATCTACCGCAACAGCACTAATCCTGATCTGGGTACGCCTACCAGCGGGCTGCAGCATTATATCACTCTATATGCCGACTCGCGCAAGTGGCTGCAGGAAGGCTGGATCGATTACCTGGCACCCCAGGTGTACTGGTATATCGGTCAGCCCGGTGCCGACTACGGCAAGATCGTGCCCTGGTGGAACAACAACACCTACGGCCGCCATATGTATATTGGGTTGGCAGGCTATAAAGTGAACGACCCGGCACAGGGTGTTCATTGGGCCAATCCTTCGCAGATACCCAACGAAGTGCGGCTGAACAGAAGCTTGTCCAATATTGCAGGCCAGGCAGTGTATAATACCAGCAGCCTGCGCTCAACCACTAAACTGGGCTTCCGCGACTCGCTGCGCCTGGACTTTTACCGTAAGCCGGCCCTGCAGCCCACCATGCCCTGGAAGGATGCCACGCCCCCGGGAGCGCCCACAGACCTGAAAGTGGTGAAGTACGGCGCCGACTCAGTGGTTCTGGACTGGACCAGCACGGCCACCGCTACCAGTGAACTGGACAAGGTGCGCCAGTTTGTGCTCTACCGCTCCGAAAGCCCCGAGGTGGATATCAGTAATGCCGAAAACATCCTGCTGATCGCCAACAGCGACAGCACCCGCTTCCGCGACCGGACCGCGAACGCTGGCACCACCTACTATTACGTGGTGACTGCCGTAGACCGCCTGCACAACGAGAGTGTCTCTTCCAATACCGCTGCCAATCTTCCACCATCGGTTACCTGCCCCGGTTCCCAAAAGCTGTACCTGGATGCCTCCTGCTCGGTGGCAGTGCCCGACTACCGCCCCCTGGTTACTGTGACGGCCTATTCCGACGTGACCCTTACCCAATACCCGGCACCGGGAGCTATACTAAACGGAGCCAGCGACTACCTTGTGTGGATAACGGCTACGGATAAAGGCGGCAATGAAGGCACGTGCAGCTTTACCATAACCACTCTGGATACGATCGCGCCGGTGCTCAGCGACATTACGGTGAACACCCCGGTACTCTTCCCGCCCAACCACAAAATGCGGGAGGTGGAACTGGCCTATACCGCTACCGACAATTGCACCCCCGTCACCAACACGGTAACGGTGAGCAGCAACGAAGTGGTAAACTCGACCGGCGATGGCAACACCAACCCCGACTGGGAAGTGGTCAACGACCACCACGTGAAGCTGCGGGCGGAGCGCTCGGGCACAGGCGAGGGTAGAATCTATACCATCAGGGTGGCCTCCACCGATGCCTACGGCAATACCAGCACCGGTACCGTAACGGTGAGCGTACCGCATAACAACCGTCCGGTTACCGTTACCCGCGCTGCAGCGGCTAAGGAAGCCCTGGCCGGCAGCCTGTCTGCCAAAGCACTGCCCAACCCCACCACCGGCCGCTTTACGCTGCTGATCCAAAGCGCCTCCGATACGCCGCTGACCATCAGGGTGATGGATGCGGCAGGCAGGATCGTGGAAAGCCGTAGCGGTGTAGCCGCCAACGGTACGCTGTCGTTCGGCAGCCAATACCGCCCGGGCGTTTACTACATTGAAGTAAAACAGGGTGATGCCCTGCAGACCCTGAAACTGGTGAAGCTGTAGCACTTCTACCCGAATAGCTTATCATCAAAGGCAACTCCCCTGGGGTTGCCTTTTTCGTGACAACTGGGATAGTCATTGGGTCAGTAGGTCATTGAGTCATTTGGTCCCGCCTAATTCCCAATCCCTAATTCCTAATCCCTAATTCCTTCTCACCCCACCGGGGGTTCTTCCGACCTTGTCCCGACCTTCTCCCGAGGTTGTCCCGACGTTGTTCCGACTCTTA
>DASWYM010000333.1:0-4586 GCA_036404975.1 Chitinophagaceae bacterium | reverse complement strand
CTGCAGGCCAATGCGCGTGACGAGGTAGTGCGCGTAGGTCCTGTCAATTGCCCCGTTGCCCATGGCGATATTGTCCCACAAAGTGTCATGGAAGATATTCGCGTGGGGAAAGAGAATACCGGTCTGGGCACGCAGCGATTCAAGGTGGTAATTATCGATAGGCACCCCGTTGATCAATAGTGACCCGGAGAAGTCGCGGTAGGTGCCTGCCAGCAGCCTTAGCAGGGTCGACTTACCTGAGCCGTCGGCCCCGTTGATGCACACCTTTTCACCCGGCTGTATGTGGAAGGAAAGGTCCTTTATCACCGGCCGCTCCGGGTCGTAGCCGAACTGAAGGCCTAGGCCTTGCACGGCTACACCACCGGCTGGCTCCAGCTCGTAAGTGCCGGAGGTCTCTACCGGCTTATCAGTAAGCTTGCTTACCTTCTCCACGGCGGTCAGCACATCGTAGACCCCGTCGAGGTTGATGATCAGCTTTTCCACCGAGTTGATCACAGTGATGATAATGATCTCGGCGGCAATGAACTGGCCGATGTTGATCTGCTGGTTGAGCAGGAGCACTACGCCCACCACGAGGATCGCCGCAGTGATCACTACCTTGAAGGCTATAAGGATATGGTACTGCAGCAGCAGGATGCGGAAGTGGCGCTGGCGGGCGCCGAGGTAGTCCACCGCTTTTTCGTCGGCCTTCTGCAGGTGCAGGCCCGTGTGAAGGGAGAACTTAAACGACTGCACCACCCGGGCCAGCTCTTCGAACCACCCCGCCAGTGCATACTTATGGGTGCTTTCCGAAAGACTGGTCTCCAGGCCTTTGCTCCCGGAAGTGTGCAGGATCAGCCACAACGTGGCGAGCAGCAGCACCCCGAAGAAGATAAAGGCCGGGTGGTAGAACGACAGGAGCAGCAGGCCGAAGAAGATTTGTATGGTTGCGGTGGGCAGTTCCAGCAGGAGCTTGGAGAGGTTCTTCTGCAGCGACACCGTATCAAAGAAGCGGTTCACCAGCTCGGGCAGGTAAAAGGCATTCACCTTCTTCAGATCGAGCCGCGGAATGCGCTCGGCAAAGGCAAAGGCATAGCGCACAAAGATCTTCTGCTGGATCTTTTCGATCACCTTCATCTGGCTGGACTGCATGAGGCCGGCGGCCAGCACGCCCAGCACCACCAGGGAGATGAGTACCACCAGGGAGGTGGACATCACGCCCCCCAGCACAAAGCCGATGATCGCCTGTATACCCACAGGCAGAGATAGTTGTATAAAGCCGTTGAGGGCGGCATAGAAATATACCGAGGTAATATCGGTCTGCTCCTCGCGCACGAGGTTCCATAGCCTTGTGAGAGGGCTCGTAGTATGGGACATACGTAAATCTTATGGTTTTGGAATAAACGAACAGGGCGCAACCGGTGCGCGCTGGATTGCAGCGGGGGAGATTAACCTACGTAATTGGGAGGTGGGGTGGGCTTGACCAGGTAGGGCTTACTGAGCCGGCTGCTGGTAAGCGAATGTGCGGATGATAAAATAGAATAGTGAGTGCAGGAGGACTCAAAGGGATGGGAGATCACTTCCTTGCTTTCCTTGCCTTCTTCCTTTCCTACCTTTTCTTTCTGTTCTTCATCGAGGGCAACAGTATAGGTGCTTTGCGAAAAGTTCATCGTTACCTGCACGAACTGCGCGGTAAGCAGGAGCATAAACAATATGGCGATGACTCTTCTCATGTTGGTTGCTCTAAATTAGAGTAGGGTATATAACAAACAGTGGGGCAGGATGTTTATTTTTTGTAAAATATTCTTTTCACTAAGTTTAATGCGCGAACTGTGGACCAGGCTGCCCGCAGCAGCCACTAAAAGTTAAACAAGCGTATGTCTTATCCCTACCAGATCAAGTCGCTGGAAGAATACCAGCAAGCCTACCAGCAGAGTATAGAAAACCCCGATGAGTTTTGGCGCTATATTGCCCAGCACTTCTACTGGCGTAAACCCTGGGCCAAGACCCTGGAGTGGAACTTTACCGAGCCCAGTGTGAAGTGGTTCCAGGGCGGGAAGCTCAACGTTACGGAGAACTGCATCGACCGCCACCTTAAAGAGCTGGGCTCCAAGCCGGCCCTGATCTGGGAGCCGAACGATCCTGGGGACCGGGTGCGTATCGTGACCTACGACCGGCTGCACAAGCGGGTGTGCCAGTTTGCACAGGTGCTTAAGAACAACGGGGTGAAGAAAGGCGACCGCGTGTGTATCTATATGGGCATGGTGCCCGAACTGGCCTATGCCGTGCTGGGTTGCGCCCGCATCGGGGCCATCCACTCGGTGATCTTTGGCGGCTTTTCGGCACAGTCTATTGCCGACCGCCTGGAAGATGCCGGGGCCGAGTACATCGTGACGGCCGACGGGGCCTTCCGCGGCGAGAAGGTCATACCGCTCAAGGACGTTATTGATGACGCTCTCATCGGCAACAAGACGGTCAAGCGCGTTATTGTCTATACCCGCACCCGCACACCGGTGTCGATGATCAAGGGCCGCGACGTATGGTGGGAAGACGAGATGGAGCATGCCGAAGGACAGGTGGAAAAGGAAGGCGTGGTGTCGTTCCCTGCCGAGGAAATGGATGCCGAAGACCCGCTGTTCATCCTGTATACTTCAGGCTCTACCGGTAAGCCCAAGGGGGTAGTGCATACAGGGGGCGGCTATATGGTTTTTGCCAACTACACCTTTGTCAATGTCTTCCAGTACCAGCCGGGTGATGTGCATTTCTGCACCGCCGATATCGGCTGGATCACCGGCCATAGCTATATCCTTTATGGGCCACTGAGCGCCGGGGGCACTTCGGTGATGTTCGAAGGGGTGCCCACCTGGCCCGACGCCGGCCGCTTTTGGGAGATCATCGATAAGCACCAAGTGAATATATTATATACGGCCCCCACGGCCATTCGCTCGCTGATGGGCTTTGGCACGGCACCCTTTGAAGGCAAGGACCTTTCCACGCTCAAAGTGCTGGGTACGGTAGGGGAGCCCATCAATGAAGAAGCCTGGCACTGGTACCATGAGCATGTGGGCAAAGGAAAGTGTCCAATTGTGGACACCTGGTGGCAGACAGAGACCGGGGGCATCCTCATTTCCAACCTGGCGGGCGTTACACCGGGTATCCCTTCCTATGCCTCCCTTCCCATGCCGGGCGTGGAGCCCCTGCTGGTGGACGAGAACGGGGTGGAGGTAAAAGGAAATCCCGCCTCGGGCAATCTGTGCATCCGCAGCCCCTGGCCCGCAATCCTGCGCACCACCTACGGCGACCACGAGCGCTGCCGCCAGACCTACTTCAGCACCTATGCCGACCTGTACTTTACGGGCGACGGCGCCCTGCGTGACGAGAAGGGCAACTACCGCATTACCGGCCGGGTGGATGATGTGCTCAACGTCAGCGGCCACCGTATCGGCACCGCCGAGGTGGAGAACGCCATCAACATGCACTCCGGCGTGGTGGAAAGCGCCGTGGTCGGCTACCCCCACGACATCAAGGGACAGGGCATCTATGCCTACGTGATCTGCGGCCACATGCACGACGACGAAAGCCACATGCGCGCCGACATCCTGCGTACCGTATCGCGTCTAATTGGTCCCATCGCTAAGCCTGATAAGATCCAGTTCGTCCGCGGCCTGCCCAAGACGCGCAGCGGCAAGATCATGCGCCGCATCCTGCGCAAGATCGCCGAGGGGGAAACCGGCAACCTGGGCGATACCACCACGCTCCTCGACCCGGCCGTAGTGGAGGAGATCGCGGGGGGGAAGCTTTGAGGAGTCAGTAAGTCATTGGGTCATTGAGTCAATGATCCTGAAAAACAAGGCCCCTGTAGAACGTTCTACAGGGGCCTTGTTATGTGAGGGGGCTATGTCTTCCTTCTCGCAGCTCGTAACTCAAAGCTTGCAACTATTTTTTTATCGTAACCGGCGTTCCCGGCTGTATATAGCTATACAGGTCCATCACGTCGTGGTTCTTCAGGGCGATACAGCCATTGGTCCAGTTATTATAGCGGTCGATCATGAAGTCGTCTTTGGGCCACACGCCGTGGATGCCAATGCCGCCACCGGGGGTGGCGTTGCGCGGCACTTCGCCTCGTTGCTTGCGCTGGTTGAACCGGTCGATGCTCTCGCGGGTGGGATAGTCGAGCGCAATAAAGCGGCACCACTTCTGGTGGGGGCGCTTGGCGGTGATCTTAAAGGTGCCCTCCGGGGTGCAGCGGTCGCCTTCCATCTTTTTATCCAGCAGGGGGTTGTTGCCAAACACGACAGGATAGGTGGCAAACCAGCCCTGGGCGTCGTAGACGTGCAGCTCGTAGTCCGACTTGTCGATAACGATACGCACCGGCGAAACCGGCTTGGATGAAGAACGCTTGGCAGTACTCACCTTATACGAAGCTACAGTGGCAGGAGTCGTGGCCGGGGTATTGAAAAGCAGGCTTCCTCCTACCAGTACACAGGACAGGAAAATGGCGGTTTTCATACGTCTTAGAAAGTGTGGTTTATCGGTTTCAGTTCAATAACGATGATACAGATTTTTTTATTATGCCCGCAGGCATCCTTTAACACCACCTTCTCTAA
>DASWYM010000332.1:0-5928 GCA_036404975.1 Chitinophagaceae bacterium | reverse complement strand
AACTACTACCTCGGCCGCCTGCGCTTTGCCTTCGACCGGGTGCGGAGCCTGCGCCTGACCATTGGCCCGCGCGTGGACCGCGTGGTGTTCGTAGGCGATCCTTTCCGTGCTTTCACTTCCCTGAAAGCCCAGGACCGCACGAAGACCTATGGGCAGCTGAGCGCCGAGTACGTGCACGACAACACGCTGAACCCGGCCATGAACATCTGGAACGGCCTGCGCTGGAAAGTGTACATGGATTGGTTCACCCAGGTAAGCAAGGTGCGCGAAACCGACGGACGCTACCTGTTCAATGCCGGCTTCGACGCCCGCCACTACCTGCCCATTTACCGCAATATCATCTGGGCCACCCGTGGTGCCGCCGACTTCTCGTGGGGTAACCAGAAAGTGGTGTACTACCTCGGTGGTGTGGACGGCTGGCTGAAGTTCCGCCAGAACGAAAAGGTGGACGACAACGGCAACGTTTCCTACCGCTATTTCAATGCCGGCGAGACCAACCGTCCCGATCCCTCGGCCCAATATGCCTACCAGTCGCTGGCGGTGAACCTGAGGGGCTTCAACCAGAACGTGGCCAACGGCAACAATGCCCTGGTGCTCAACTCCGAGATCCGGGTGCCGGTGTTCAGCACCTTCTTTAACCGCCCGATCAACAACGCCTTCCTGCGCAACTTCCAGCTGGTGCAGTTCGTAGACCTCGGATCTGCCTGGAACGGTACGTACAATAAGCTGAAGCGCCCGTCGGTATCGTACGGACAGGCCAACAACCCGCTTTCGGTGAAGATCGAAGCCGGTGGTATCGGGCCTTTTGCCGGTGGCTATGGCTTCGGTGCCCGCAGCACCCTGCTGGGCTACTTCATTCGCTTTGATGCCGCCTGGGAAATGAACACCGTCTTTGGCGGCAAGCCGAAGATGTACCTGGCGCTGGGCATGGACTTCTAAAACAACACATTATCCAAATAAGAAAAGAGGCGCCCGGGGGCGCCTCTTTTTTGTTGGAGGTTGGAAGTTGGAGGTTGGAGGTTATGCCGCTTACAGTTCAATAGCCTGAGTACCAGGAGTTGAGCGGTTGAGGCGTTGAGTATTTGAGAAGAAAGCCGCACTACTTATTTGAAGGGCGGATTCTTTACCGTAAAAGGCAGGTTATGCTACTGATACAGTATAGAGAAAGCATAGTAACAGTATAGTAACAGTATATTTAAGCTGCCCCTCAGCCCGGTCTGGGCTACCTGGCGGCCGCCTCCCGGCCGCCCTATATACAGGCGGCCGGGAGGGAGCCGGGATCCGGCCGAGATGCGGCCGAGAGGCGGTTGAGAGATACTGTTACTATAGCGTTACTATACTGTTACTATGCTGTTACCCCGGAGTATGGCTACCGTAAATGAGTAGAAGGCATAGACTCTGAAGAAACGTGATAAATTGCGGCACCCATTTCAGCGGAGGCCTGCAGTATTCCTCTATAGCACCTCCCATTAAAACCATCGGGACCTCCACCCCTTCCAGCCAGTGATCGAGTGTGTTATAATAAGCCACGGATTCTTGGGATGAAGATCAGCAGGCCGGCCACGAAGGCTACGATAGCGGCGGTGAGCACGGCGGCGGCGGCCAGGTCCTTGATGATCTTTACCTGTGGGTGGCGTTCTTCGGTAAGGAAGTCCATCACCTTTTCAATGCAGGTATTAAAGAGCTCCGCCATCCACACCAATCCAAAAGCGATGACCAGGACCATCCACTCTACCCGGCTGATGCGCAGCACCACACCGGCAAGCAGGGCCGCCCCGGTAAAGGTAACATGGATCCAGGCGTTGTGCTCGGTGCGGAACAGGGCGCGGAAGCCATCGCCGGCATAGCTAAAGCTTTTCAGGCGGGCTTTCCAGGAGAAGCGGCTTTCGTAGTTGGGCATGACGGCTTCTTTTTTGAAGGGTTAGGCACCACCCCAGGGCAGTACAGGTGGTGAAGATACAGAGCCGGGCCAAGTCTTCCTTAAGGGAAAGGTCGTTGCGCTTTATCAGCAGGACCGTCAGTACCGTAGAGAGCAGGACCAGAAGCGTTTTTGGAAGATCCATGGAAAAAGAAGTCTTGTTAAGCTGTATCCAGGGAAAGGGTGTTTTCCTGTTCTGTTGTTTCATAGATTAATCGTTTATGGGTTTTTGAATAAGGGAAGTAAGGCCCCGCGCTGGATGACGTCCTCCACCCCTGCCTGCAGGGAGGCCTCATCGGCTGTGGTTACATTGATGACGGCATACGAAGGGGCCCCCTTCAGTGCGTCGTAGCGCCATTCCCACTGGTTGATGGTATGACGGCGTCCGTTGCTGTACCACCAGGCGGTATAAAGCTTTTCGCCTCCATTCACCAGCACCGCTGTGTAAATTGTACGCCCGGCCAGCACTTTTTGCTCCACCTGCTGGAATTCGTAGCCACTCCCCTTCCAGCACAACGAAGGGTTGTGGTCGGTGTCGTAAAAGCCGCGCACGTACTTCACGTAAACAAGGCTGTTGTCGCTTTCCAGCTTTAGGATGCCGGGGGCGAAGGCACTGGTTTTATAACCGGCCACCTTCGCCGTTTCCGCGGCCCTGAAGCCGGCATAGGTATCTACCGTCATTACCCTTGCGGCCGACCCCGCCACGAAGGCAGCCAGCGTGTAGTGAAGCCACCACACCGGGCGGCGGGATGCCCCGGCCGCATGCATCCCTGGAGAGGATAGTCCCAGGCGATTCACCAGCACTTTTGCCAGCAGCACGGAAGGAAGGAGCACATAGATCGCCAGGCAGGCGAGCCCCACCAGTTCGTGCATCAGGGTGCCGGGCCACACGGCAAACAGCACCAGCAGGATGATACGCACGAGGTTGCTGCCCACATTGCAGCCCAGCACCGCCACCATGAAAAGAAGAGCCCATGCCGCCCCTACCCTGCGCTTCCGCTTCAGCTGGAAGTAGCCAAGAGTCATGATGCCGACCAGCAGGGAAGTGATCAGCATGTTCAAACCCATGCAGGCCGGGTCGACAGCGAACTCGTTTTTACCGTAGTAAATAACGTTGCCCCGAGTGCTGAGGTCCTTAATCGACAGCGAGAGCAACTGCCCCGCCCAATTTGTAAGCTGCAGGCGTATGGGAAAGCTGAATACATTGGTCACGTATTGGAAAGCCGGTGAGGCCACTACCCAGACAGCTATACTCAGGGTTGTGGGCCTGAAGGAAGCCATAGGCAGCAATAGGAACAGCGCGCTGCCTATGGTGAAATACAAAAGGGTCTTTACTGGTACCAGGAAAGAAAGCAGCAAAAACAGCAGGGCAGCGCATAGCCAACCGGCAGGCAAAGGCCTGAATGCTTCTTTGCGCAGGGTAAAAGGCAGGGCACACACTGCCAGAACGAAGGGAAGAGAGGTCGGGGGCAGGTAGTCGCAAAGCACCCAGGCCCAGATAACGGTATAGACCAGCAGGAGCAGTCCGGCTTTTCCCCTTGTACCTGTGAGCGTGGCTGTAGCGGCGTCCAGGGAGGTCATTTAGAATCGGGTTTTCAGGAACAGGTAAATACCGATGATGCACCCCAAGATAATGAGCACCCATTCGTGCGGCTCGGGCACCGCTCCCTTCGACTTGATGGATGCGTTCTTCAGGCTGTTCTTGCTGTCTTCAATGCCGTAGCGATCGTAGTCCTGTTGGGTTTCCAGTACAATAAGGCTGGACACCGGCGACACCACATAGGCTTCTTTTGCTTCTGCCACAATAGCCTCGTGGTCTACATTTCCACCAATACCCTGACGGCCAAACTGCCGGAGGATATGGTTGAAGGCAAAGAGCCGCAGGAGGTGATCGGGAGCTGCCGAGGGCCGGCTACCGGGCTCTTTCACGATGACGATCCGGGCGTTATGAACGACCACTTCGTTATCCTTTTCTTCGTCGCGCACGAACTGTCCCTGCGCCAGCAACTGTTGCAGGTCTTTCGTATTGCCCCATTCATAGAGGAAGAGGCGGTAATCCTTCAACGAGGACAAGTAAGGCGAAAGATCGTGTCCAAGATTATAGATCCTTGCCTTTTGTCCCGCTGCCGAGAAGGCTTTGATCTTCTCGAGGAAGCGGGAGCCCGCCAGGTCGGAGAGGTCAGGGGATTTGCCGGCCGACTTGCAGATCACCAGCGAACGGGCAACGTCTTTTATCTCGTGCAGCGGAAATAAGGAAAACCGCTGCTTCTTTAGTTCGCGGAAATACCACTCGCGGTTTTCCTCAGTGAGCTGCACCATGTCGAAGTGATAGACCCAGACCCTTCTGCCCTTCAGTGCCTGCCAAACGGTTTGCCACTCCTCTTCGCTCCATGCATGGTTGATGTCGAGGTAAAAGTCGCGCAGGTACACCGCTTCGCGAATGGGATTGTAATGCTTCAGGTGGTAGCTGGCGCCGTTGAAGGAGAAGGTATTGGGCGACAATCCTTCATCCTTTAGAGTGAACGACCACCGCGGTTTGTAGCGCCCTTCGCGGGTGTACGTCTTATCGCCATTTTCCTGCAGTACCGCCTGTTGCATGGGAGCTGTCGCGCGGCCATTGAGGTACAGCTTCACCGATTCGCTGGCTGCGGAAGCGTCCGGGCCCTCGAACCAGACGTTGTCGTACACGAGGTGGTCACCTTCTTTGCGCAGGGGGGCAGTAACGCCCACTTTAAAGACACGGCTGTCATGGGATAACACCGGGAACACCCTTACCGTCACGCGGTTTCCTTCCTGCCAGTGCACGACGGACGGATCGCGCCGTTCTACACCCACAATGCCGGTGTAGGCACTATCGGCTTTTTCTTTGGTGGTAAGGATGCCTTTCTCCTCGCGGCCGTTAACCCACAGGGAAAGCGAAGTGACTACCGCGCCTTCGGGCAGGTGGAAGGTATAGATCCCTTCCTGTCCACCGTTAAGCCAGCGGCTCACTTCATGGTTAAATACCGTCAGCACCTTTTCGGTATAGGCCAGGTGGTATTCGGGCCAGATGCGGATGGTGGACACTACATTCTTTGTGGTCAGGTCCTTGCCGCTCCAGAGCCGTTCTTCGGTATGGTGGCGGGCATCGAACTGGGTTTTAAGGATATTGATTTTATCATCCGTAGTCAGGTAGCTTTTCCCGGAAAAGATCGAAGCCAGTACCACTAGCGGATCGTGCACCTTTTGCTGCTCGCCCAGCGAAGCCGTAGGCATGCGCCAGAACAGGTCTTCGTCCCATTCCGGGATATGGTATACGAGGTCCGACTTCAGTATCTTTTCGGTATAGGTATCATGCTGCACCCACTGGGCCACCTGCATCCAGGCAGGCAGGTCTTTGTCGCCTTCGGCAATGGCTCTTGTATAGGCCCGGTTGATATCGTTGACGCCGGAACGCCACTGAACCGAAAAGAAGATCACCACCGCCATGACACTCCCTGCACCGGAGGCAAAACTGATCCAGTACTTTTTGCTGTCGCCGGCCAGTTGTGCGACCAACAGGACGGTGTGCACACATAGAAGGGCCGGCACAAACGTATGCACCGAGATCCCAAAGGCCAGCATGCCGGGTATACTGATAGCGTAGATCGGTACCAGGTAGATGGACAGGTACAGGAAAAGAATGGTGCTTACCCCAAGCAGGGCCAGTACCCCAATACGAATCGACGAAGGAAGGCTGTCGTAAAAAAGGCTCAGGATATAGTTGGCACAAAGCCCCACCAGCACAATACAGAACCATACAGGGGAAGCGGCAAACACTTCCATATCGCGGTTGAGACTGTAAGCGCTGATCAGAAATAAGATCAGCGAGAGCAGGTTATAATGCCGTTTGTGTTCGCTCTGCCAGCTTTGCCTGTTTACGAACAGGATGATAAAATAAGCAATGGAAATAAGAAAGCTGAAGGCAAAGAAGCCAAAGTTGCTTTCGCTACCCCCTGTCAGGAAAAGCAGGGGAATGGAAAAGATGAACA
>DASWYM010000331.1:0-9119 GCA_036404975.1 Chitinophagaceae bacterium | reverse complement strand
GTTATAACCCCTTTGGTATTCCTGTTAACGATTCCGTAAGTATTCACTTTTGCAGGACGCGCAGAGGTTGTTATACGTTGCCATAACTGGTGGACTGGCCGCCATCGATGGCAATGGTTTGCCCATTGATGTAAGAACAATCATCACTTAACAGGAAAGCCACGACCCTGGCCACTTCTTCGGGCAATCCCAAACGCTTGGTTGGATTGGCCTTTGCATATTCCGTTTCCGCCGCTTTAGGGTCAGCAGGGTTTATCTGCCGGAACGCCTCGGCCACCATCGGTGTTAAGATGGCACCGGGTGCGATGGCATTGGTGATGATACCGTCTCTGCCGTATTCCAAAGCCGCATTCTTGGTCATACCGGAAACGGCATGTTTCGTTGCCACATAGGGAGTCTGGTTCAGGACACCCCGAATACCTCCTACAGACGCCACATTCACGATGCGGCCATACTTTTGCTGTTGCATCACCGGGATCACATAGCGCATCGCGTAATACACGCCCATCAGGTTGATATCAATCACTTTTTTGAACACAGCCAGATCATATTCCGTCATGCCGGCCTGCCTTCCTTCAATACCGGCATTGTTGTAGAGTCCATCAATGCGGCCAAAAGCTTTAACTGTTTCTTCCACATAGTTCTTTACTGCCTCTTCCTTAGATACATCAGCAACAACCGCAATAATTTTGATTTCGGGAAACTGCTTACTGATTTCCTCCTTTGCATCGGCCAGGCTTTTTTCGTTATAATCTACCAGGGCCAGGGTCGCGCCCTGGGCAGCCAGTTCTTTTGCCGCTGCCAGGCCAAGCCCCATGGCAGCTCCTGTGATAATGATGACTTTATTTTCCAGATTCTTCATATCAATATATTTTTTTGTGAGTCATATTGTTTTATGCTACTAATTAGTTGTCCTGGTGGTTCTCCCAAACAGGCAAGCAAATCTTTTTATGGGACCTTGGATTTCTTCTTTCCCATTGCTTCAAATAACTGGATGGAGGATATGGCGTTAAAGGGTAGGGAGCATTGTGTTTAAGTCCTTCGTTGTAAGCCGCTTTCAGGTCTTTCAGCAGAACAGCCAGCGCAGTTTCTTCAGTCCGAAGGGATACATCATTCTAACCTGCACATAGGAAGAACTGGTCACGTTATTTTACTCAATTGTTCGCTATAGCTGCACCAGTTTTTCGTTTGCTACCTTCCACAAAGCCCCCGGTTTAGAGATCCTCCGCTCTACTTTTTTTTGCTGTTCAAGCCGGTGCAAGATGACTTCCGCCTCTTCCATGCCGATATCATAGAATACAGCAAACTCCTTCAGTGTGACGGTATCATAGCTCTCGAAAATGGCTTCGTGAGACGAAGGCTTATTTTTTTGTACTTCACCGGATAACAACTTCAGCAAGGCCTCCTCATAGACCCCGTAAGGTTTGCTTCCATACACTTTAAAACGGTTGTCGTCCTCATCGATAAAATAAATGGTTGGGAACCCCCTTACCCCCCAGGCTCTTGCCATGACAAGATCGTCTTCAAACAGGGGTTGTGCTTTGTGCAAATAATCATGTTCAAATTGAACGGTATCTAAACCGGCATCACTTGCTGCCTGCATGAGATGTTCCAGTTTAGTGATGTTTTTCTTCTCCAGGAAGACCATTTCCTTGATCCGCCGGAGGAACCTGTCCGCATTAGCGCTGCCCTGCAGGCCTGCAGCTTTGAATGCCATGGCCGGAGGATAGGATGAATGCAGGGGTTCTTCGTTCCAAACATCGCCGTCAATAGGCATTTGATAAAAAGCACTGGCTTCCTCCCAATGCTGTGCGACACTTTGCGGTCCGTTTACATCGCTTCCTCCATATTCGCTCCAGCTCTTCAGCAATCCGCCCATCCGGTAGTCGATGTCGAAATAATCCCCGTATTCCTGTTTCAGCTTTCGTAGTTGCGGTTCAATTCCCCAGCAGGAAGAACAGATTGGATCGGTGAAGTATAAAAGCTTTATGGCCTTCTTGCCTCCTCCGCCAACCGGTTCCCGGGCGGGTTGATTTATTTCACAAACACCGGTTTCTCTATTACAATTCATCGCTATTACTATTTCTTTTTGCATGCTTAAACTATTGGGTTAACAATTCAAAATGCCTTTTGGATGCTCTTACCATGTTCTGCCGCTGTAAATGCTTTTTGGATGCCTGGGCCATTGTTGCCACCGCAGCACCCATCATGATGGCGTCTTTGATGACCAGACGGCCTGCTGCACTTAAGTAGGGAAAGCCGTGCTCGGTATCGCCCAAGGGTGGCACCCAGGTTTCGGGTGTGGTAATCAAAAAGGATAAGGTGACCACAGACATGATAAAAGCCAGGAAACTACCCACCGCTGATAGCGCAGGAGAAAGGGGGTACAAAGCAACGAGTAGCCCGATCAGCACGATCACGGCGCCCAAACCATAGGAAAACAAATACGTATTGTTTTGCTGGTGCCATGTAATATTCTCCGGCTTATATTCCCCTTCTTTGTTCATGTGCTTTTTGTATTCCGGTGCCTCAAAGTGATAAAAGAAACTCATCGTGGGACTGTTCGCCACAAAAGGAACAATGCCCACAGCCTCATACCGGAATGCCTTCAGTCCGCCGATCCACAGTAACACAACTATCAGCCCCAGGCGTGCCAGATGAATGCCCGTGTTTTGAAGCGAGGCTGCATATCTAAATAGTTTTTCCATAAGTAAAGAAGAAGTGCGTTTTTAAATCAATAGTTTAATAAACAACCATGAACCGCTGGCGGATATTTCATTTTGAGGGAATGATTTATTGGGAAATGGCTAATGCCGGGTCTTCTGCTTCCCTGAAAGCATAGGCTGTTGGCCTTTTACCTTGCAGCAAATAGTCGATGGAATACTTGCCACTTCCCGCAAACAACAGGATCAAATACACCAGCAGGTACTGCAAAGCAGGTTCCTGCTTCGCAAACGGATCGGCAGCATGAATGAGGAAAGCGGCTACCAGCATGGTAATGATCAGCGGAATGGTGGCCAGCCTGGTGGCAAAACCGACTAATATCAGAAAGGAACAAACCACTTCTGCATATACGGTTAGCCCTAGCGAAAGCGCTGCACTCATGCCTAGTACCGGTGGAAACTGCACTGGTGCTCCTGAAAAAAGCAGCAACAGTTTCGGAATACCATGCGTTAACATCAGGGCGGCTATGCCTGTTCTTGCTACCAACAGGGCTAAGTCGGTTGAGGCGGTGGTTTTACCTACACTTATGATCTTCTTCATTACCCCTTGTTTTATTGGTTATCGTTTTGGATAAACTCCCCATCGGCTTTGATCCGCACTTCGTCACTGATCATTGGAGCCGGAAAATTAGGACCTACGCCAAAATCCGAGCGCTTGATGGTGCCACTGATCTGGAAACCTGCTGTCTGTTTTTTGCTCATCGGATTTTCTACGGTGCCTTTGTACTGCAGGTCCAAAGTAACTGGTTTGGCAACCCCGTGCAGGGTTAGATTACCAGAAAGCTTGTATTGGTTTTTGCCGGCCTTCTTTATACCGGTGCTTTTAAAGGTCAGAGCAGGGTACTTCTCGACCTCTAAGAAATCAGCGCTTTTCAGGTGGTTGTCCCTGGCGTCCACCCGGGTGTCGATGGAGGCGGTCCTGGCGGTCAGCTCAAAGGAGGCATCGCTAAAGTCGGGCTTTGCGGACTTTACGGTAACATCAAAGTCATTGAAGGTGCCGGATACATCCGCTATTCCGAGGTGCGATACGGTAAAGCCGAGTTGCGAATGAGGATCATCATTGGTCCAGGTGCCGCCAAGGGTTGTAAAGGCGGTTAATGCGGTAAATGCCGTGGCAATAAAAAGTAACTTTTTCATGTTTGTTTTCTGTAGTTTATGAGTGAATGTTGTTTATTGAATTAGTTGTGTAAGACCTTCCAACCGGCCAGCCAGTTGTAGTTGTATTTCATGCCAAGTTGTATAAGCAGGAGTTGCATGGCCTCTAATGTTCTGCTTACTGAAAGGTCACCGGCGGCAATTGGATTAAAGCCTGCTGTCTTTACCAGGTCAGAAACGGTTTGCAGGGCTTCTTCATCGTTACCGGCCACAAAAGCATCTACCTGCTTTCCATCAATAAGGGGAGTAGCAAAATCAGCGGCAAATGTGATGTTGAAGGCTTTGACCACTTTAGAGTGCGGCAGCAGCTTTTGCAATTCTTCAGCAGCGCTGCTGTCAGGGGCAGTCACCAAACCGTTGTATGTTTTGTTCAGCGGGTTGGCAATGCTGATCACGATCTTTTGGTTCGCAACTTCTTTGATCTTTGCTGCGATTTCTTTTTCGGCGTCGTAAGGAACGGCCAGGATGATGATATCCGCTTCCCAGGAAGCGTCTGTAGGACATTCCAATGCTTCTACATCACTAGAGGTACTGCTGCTTTTGATGTCCTTTACCAGGGCTTCCGCTTTGTCTTTGTCATTGGCAAACAGAAGAAGTCTATAGTTGCCTTTACAGAGGCTTTTTGATAGGGCAGAGCCCATATTTCCTGAAGCTCCGATAATGGCTATGGTTTGTTTTGTGATCATTTCTTACTGCCTTTTGAGAACACAAAACTACTCCGGCGAGGGTCCCTGGGCCAATGCGCCACATCAAGAAAAAACCTTGCGCTAAAGCAAGGAGAATCATTGACATAGATCATTTTTTTCTAAAAATGAGCTAATGGATGGGGATCACCATGGTTTTATGTGTCACTCCTTTGGCGGCGACATGATTTATTGTGTTGGGAATGGAGTAAATTACAAACAGGCATCTATTAAATGACCACTGACCATGGAACCAAACAACACTACACCCGCACAACGGGAGCCGGTACGGATTCTTGTTTTCTCTGCCTCGATGCGGACCGGCTCGCTGAATACGCAACTGGCAAAATTGGCCTCTGGCCTAATCGAAAAAAATGGAGGCACCGTGGACTATGCCCTTATGTCGGACTTTGACTGTCCTTCCTATAACGGCGATGTGGAAAAGGAAAGCGGCATCCCGGCCGGTGCCCAGGCGTTTCAAAAGCGCTTGCTAGCCAATGATGCCTTTATCATCTCCTCACCCGAATACAATGCGTCCATGCCCGGGGTGCTGAAAAACGCCATTGACTGGGTATCGCGGTTTAGACCCCAACCTTTCAACGAACGGCCCGCTCTGCTTCTGTCGGCCTCACCCTCCATGGTGGGTGGCAACCGTTCGTTGTGGTCGCTACGGGTGCCCCTGGAACATTTAGGATCCCGGGTGTTCCCCGATATGTTTTCCCTGGCCATGGCCCACCAGGCCTTTACGCCTGAAGGTACCCTTGCCAATGAAACGCTCGGGAAGCGGTTTGAAGACACCCTCGTGGCCTTTATGAACCTTGTGGAAGCCCAGAAACATTATCCCTGTATCAAAAAAGCCTGGGTGGAATTCCTGGGCGAAAAACCCGACCCCATCATCGAAAGAGTAGAGTAAGTCTCCGCTTTTTACCAATGCTTCATCGTCCGCCACGTCTATCGGCGTGCTTTTGTATATCCGCTCCAGTTGCTGTCAGCGCGCCGCCACCTAGACTTATATCAATGCTTTTCTTGCTTAATGGCAACGCGGCGGATTTTTCCGATTTGCGCCTGTTACAATTTTTTTACTGGGCTGCCACGCCTGAGTGGTGCAGCAGCGTGCCAGGTTAGCAGACAAAGTGTGCTGACAAAAAGCGTGTAAGTGGCAGCGGTAGAAGATACTTTTCTTCTAAAAGTATGCGACCAGTGTACGATGCAGTACAGCCAGTGCAAGTGAAATTTTTGTGTGTCTCCAGGTGTGTCAAATTTGTGTCCCAAATAGTGGTAGAAAGGGAGAAGAAGCAAAGAAATTTGACACAGGTGCAATAAAAAAAGCCTTGTAAATCAAGATTTACAAGGCTTTTGTGTGCCCAGGACTGGATTCGAACCAGCACACCTCGCGGCGCCGCCACCTGAAGACGGTGCGTCTACCAATTTCGCCACCTGGGCTCCTTACCTTTTTCGGTAACGGGATGCAAATATACAGGTTGCATTGTTACAAAACACAAAAAATTTATGCGGTTTCTATTTTTCTTTTTGGGGTCAGTAATAACACGCCGGCAATGACCAGACCGGTGCCTACCAACTGGGCCGGGAAGATGGGCTCGCCGAGTATATAATGGGCCTGCAGGATCGTGGATACCGGCCCAATGCTGGAGATGATGGCTACGTTGTTCGCGCCAATCTTTTTAAGGCCCAGCGACAGCAGGAAGGAGGGGATCACTGTAGCCAATACGGCGAGCAGGAGCCCGTATTCCCAGTTCCTAGGGGAGGCAAGTAAGGACAGGTCGCCGGAGGTAACCAGGAAATGGGCGAACACACCAAGGGTAGCCGCCAGCATGGCGTAGGCGGTGAACTTCAGGGCACCCACCTGCGGGATAATGCGCCCGCTAAAAGAGATGTAGCCCGAATAGGTGACAGCACAGAGAAAGACCAGCAAGCTTCCAAGCAAGAATTGGGCACTCTTATCAATTTGCAGCTCCCCAAAATAAGCAATGCCAATGCCGATATAGGTCAGTACCAGTGCCCATTTCTGGTTGCGTCCCAGGTGCTGCTTAAAAACAAAAGTGGTGATGAGTACGGCAAAGGTGGGATAGAGAAAAAGGATCAGGCGCTCAAGTCCCGCTGAGATGTATTGCAGGCCGAGGAAGTCGAACAGCGAGCTTAAGTAGTAGCCTAAAAGACCCAGTCCAAGCGTGAGGAGCATCTGCCGGCCGGTCATGCGCACGTTGCCTTCGCGGTTGCTGATCACCAGGGCTGCCACGAGGTAAAAGGGCAGCGAAAACACCATGCGCAGGGTAAGCAGGGCTACCGCATCGATAGCTGTTTGGGCAAAGGCCAGCTTCACAATGATCGCCTTGGTGGAAAACAGGATGGCCCCCACCAGGGTAATGAGAAAACCGGCCAGCGTGAGTTTGTCTTTCGGCATGGGGAAGAAAAAGCCTCCCAGGGGAGGCTTTTTTAAGGTGTTTACACAGCTACGTTGAAATCTCTCAGGGCATCGTTAAGACTGGTTTTCAGGTCGGTGCTGGCCTTGCGCTTTCCAATGATCAGGGCGCAGGACACCTGGTACTCGCCGGCAGGGAACTTCTTGGTATAGCTCCCCGGGATCACCACGCTGCGGGCCGGTACCACGCCTTTGGTCTCAATGGGCGTATCTCCGCTCACGTCGATGATCTTGGTCGACTGGGTCAGTACCACGTTGGCGCCCAGTACAGCTTCTTTTTCCACGCGCACACCTTCCACTACGATACAGCGGGAGCCGATAAAGCAGCCGTCCTCGATGATCACGGGACTGGCCTGCAGGGGCTCCAGTACGCCGCCGATACCCACGCCGCCACTGAGGTGCACGTTCTTGCCAATCTGGGCGCAGCTGCCCACGGTGGCCCAGGTGTCTACCATCGTGCCTTCGTCCACGTAAGCGCCGATATTTACATAAGAGGGCATCAACACCACGTTGCGGGCCACATAGGCTCCGTAGCGGGCGACGGCATGGGGAACGGCCCGCACGCCCAGCTCTTTATAATTCTTCTTCAGGAGCATTTTGTCGTAAAACTCGAAAGGCTCCACATTCCAGGTCTGCATGGGCTGGATGGAAAAGTACATCAGGATTGCCTGCTTCACCCACTCGTTTACCTGCCAGCCGCCGTCTACGGGTTCGGCCACGCGCAGCTGTCCTTTGTCGACCATCTCGATAACGGCGCGTACACTGTCCTGGGCTGCTGTTTCGGATAGCTTTTCCCTGTTTTGCCACAATTGCTCTATAGAAGCTCTTAATTCCATTCGTCAAATTTTTTGCAAACATAAATGAATGGCATTAATCCGCGATTTACTACATTGCCGCGCAAACTCAGCGGATGAAGATCGGAATGGATGCCAAACGGGCTTTTCACAACCAGACAGGACTGGGCAATTACAGCCGCACCCTTATCAAGGGCCTGGCAACCTATTACCCGGAGCACGAGTATTACCTTTTCAACCCGAAGCCCTCGCGCAGCTATCCCAAGGCTGACTTTCCGAACGTGCACGAGGTGCTGCCGCAGGGATTCCTGAATACAAAGCTTTCGTCACTGTGGCGCAGCAACTGGGTGAAAAAGGACCTCCTGCGCATGGGCATACAATTGTACCACGGTCTGAGCCACGAGATCCCGGTAGGCATCGAGCGCACGGGTATACCATCGGTAGTGACCATACACGACCTCATCTTTGAGCGCTACCCGGAGCAGTTTTCGAAAATAGATGTGCAGGTATACCGTAAGAAGTTCCGCTATGCCTGCAACCACTCGAACCGCATCATTGCCATCAGCCGGCAGACAAAAAGTGATATCATGGAACTATATGGTATAGCTGAAGAGAAGATCGATGTCTGCTACCAAAGCTGCCATCCTGCATTTGGCCTAGAGATAACCGATGAAGAAAAGGGAGCAGTACGCAAGCGTTATGGCCTGCCGCAGGAGTTCTTCCTTTATGTAGGTTCTATTATCGAGCGGAAGAACCTGCTGAACATCTGCAAAGCCCTGCAGGCCCTTGCCGGTACGATCAATATTCCCTTATTGGTGATCGGAAACGGGCGTGAGTATAAGCAGGTGGTGCAGGAGTACGTAAAAGCGAATAACCTGGAGGAGAGGGTGATCTTTCTTTCCGACCGGGAACCGGTAAGGAGAGATGCCGCTTTCCAGCACCCGGAGACCTTCGCGGCGATCTACCAGATGGCCGTGGCCATGATCTACCCCTCGTTTTTCGAAGGCTTTGGGATACCGGTGCTGGAGGCGCTGTGGAGCCGCCTACCGGTGATTACGTCCAACGTGTCGTGCCTGCCGGAGACCGGTGGAGATGCCGCTTATTATGTAAGCCCCGGCAAGCCGGAAGAAATAGCCGAAGGGATGAGGCGTATTTACGAAGATGCTTCCCTGCGTGAAGAGATGATGAAAAAGGGATGGAACTATGCCCAGAACTTTACACTGGAAAAATGCACCCGTCCAGTGATGGACGTGTATAAAACTATAGTACATGGCAGAACTGTTTGAAGACGATATTAACCGTTGCCTGGAGATACTGAAGAAGG